>RFWA01000160.1 GCA_009922295.1 Betaproteobacteria bacterium | reverse complement strand
CGAAAAGCCGGCAATAGAGAATTGTTCGGGCAGCTCGCCCAGCAGGCGGTCGAGCCAGACGCCCGACCGGTCCAGACCGGCGTAGTCGAGCGCACGCAGGTCCGCCACGTCACGCAAGGACCGGCACTGGTGCCGGAAAATCCGCGAATCGCACAGGGTGCCCGGCAACAGCAGCAGTGTCGGTTTCATGCCCAGTCCTGCAGGGTCAGTGGCGCGCGGGCCTTGTTGAACTCGCGCAGCCGTGCCAGCACATCGACGCCAACCTGCCGGTACACATGCAGCAGGTCCACCAGCACCCAGTTTTCACGAATCAGGCCGCGCTCGCAGCGCCAGAAATCCAGGCTGCGCATGGTGATTTGCTGACCTGCCGGCGCAATGCCCAGCCAGCCGTCACCGCTGATGGTGGCGTGCATATTGGGCCAGCCCGTCACCGCCACATAGTCGCCGTCGGCAAGGAACTCGCCCTTGCCACCGGTACCCCGGCGGTTGGGCATGCCATTGAGAAATGGAATCTGGTGCCAATGCCGGAATGCCGCCAAGCCGCGCGCGGTACCGATGCCGGCCGGCCCATACCAATTCATCTTGGGGTGCCAAAAGCGCTCGAGTTGCATCGCCGCCACGCCGCCACTGGCATAGCGCGACAGACCGGCCAGCATGTCCAGCACCAGCTGCTGGCTGCTGTCGGAACGCGGGCCGTCGCGCGGCCCGAGCGCCAGCCCATCCTGCGTGGCCGGTCCTGGCACCTGCCATTCGCGCCCCAGGCTGGGGGCCATTGGCCAGGCGCCGGCCTGCAACCACCTGGCCGTCCACCATGCGGTAGAACTCATGAAAGCGCATCGCCACCTGGTGGCCGGTGGGCGGGATATCGAGCCAGGGCCGTACAAAGGTGCCGGTGTAATAACCGCAGCAGCCGACCCAGTCGTGCCCCTGCGGGCTCGGACCGGCCATGACGATGGTGTCGCGTCGCTCCAGATCGGGCAGGGCCTGCTGCAAGGGGGCGTAAGCCTGTTGGTACAGGCCCTCGGGCCCGGCCAGGTCTTCCAAGGGCGTGGCCAGCTGCACCACCGCGTCGGGCCGGAACAGCTGCCTGAGCGCCGCTTGCAAGGCATCGCCCTGGTAGTCGTACAGCGCCGCCCGCAGCGGCGCCAGCGCGGCCTTGTTCAATGCATGCACATCGGCGCCGGTCATGCCGCAGCCTCAGCCCGCTGGGCTTGCTGGTCACGGGCCCGCGCCAGCAAGTCCACCCCAAACTGGCGGAACAGGTGCACCATGTCGACAAACACCCAGTTCTCGGTGTAGACCTCGTCCTCGCGCTTCCACCAGTCCAGGCCATTGACCGCAATGCGCCGCCCGGTCGCTGGGCTATCCAGGTAGGGCCCGCTGTGGGTGGCGATGACGCCGGCCCAGCCCGGCGCACCGCTGTAGGGGCCCTCGGCAATCAGCGCATCCAGGTCCTGCACCGAGCGGTCGGGAAAGGCCACCAGCCAGGGCTGCTGGTGCAGAGTCTCGAAAGCGGCGAAGTCCAAGCAGGCGCCGATGCCGCCCGGACCGAACCAGTGCACGCGCGGGTGGAACCAGTCGGCCATGCCCATGCTGCGCAGTTCACTCTGGTCGTAGCGGTTCAAGCCCTGGTAAATGAAGCGCCAAATGTGGTCCAGGCTGTGCCGGGTCTGCGCCTCGTCCTGCGGCTGCAGCATGACGCCGTCGCCGGCGCGCGGCGCCGGCCAGATGCCATCGACGCCACGCGCCGGCGGCAACACCGCAATGCCAAGCTGCTGCAGCAGGTCGACCAGGTCGATCAGGAAAAAAATCTCGACCACGCGGCCCTGCTCGATGCGGCAGAACTCGCCCCAGCGCAGGCTGACCTGTTCGCCAGTGGCGCGGATGCCGAGGTAGTCCGCCTGAAAGCGGCCGTTCATCAAGCCCATGCCGCTGACCCAATGCCGGCCGTCGCGGCTGGCATCGCCGTCACGCCGGCCCTGCGAGGCGCCACCGAGCAACAAATGGGTGTGCCGCTGCAGGTCCGGGAAGGCGGCCCGCAGCGGCCGCCAGAAGCCATCCAGAAACCCGTCCACCCCCTGCAGCTGGTTGACCGGGTCGTGCCCGTGGAACACCAGATCGGGGTGCAGCAGCTGGCGGCTGGCTTGGGCCGCCACCGCATCGGCGCCGTCCAGTGCCGCCCACCAGTCCCACACCGCCTGCTTCGCGGCTTGATTGGCAACCGGCGTGACGGGGAGTGAGGTGGTGGCGGGCATCGGTGCGTTTTTTCGCAATGGGGACGTCAGTTACGGCGTGCGCTCAGCCCTTGACGGCGCCCTGGGTCAGGCCCGAGACGATCTGCCGCTGGAACAGCAGCACCAGGATGATCAGCGGGATGGTGATGCTGACCGCACCTGCCACGCCCTGCATCAAAAACGCTTCGCTGTCGGCCGAGATGGCGTTGGCAATGGCAGCCGGCATGGTCATGCGCTCGGCGTTGACCAGCGAAGAGCTCAGCAGAAAGTCGTTGTAGGCCAGCAAAAAGCTAAACAGGCCGGTGGTCACCACGCCCGGCCACATCACCGGGATGATCACTCGCCGAAACGCCTGGAAACGGCTGCAGCCATCCACCAGCGCCGCCTCGTCCAGCTCCTGCGGGATGTTGACAAAAAACGAGCGCAGCATCCAGATCGTGAAGGGCTGGTTGATGGCCACCAGCACCAGGATGAGCGTGAAAAACTCGTTGCGGACACCCAGGGCATCAAACATCACATAGAACGAGGGCAGCAGTGTGGAATGCGGCAGCGAGCGGAACACCAGCGCAGTGATCAGCAGCCAAAAGCCCACCGCACCCCGGTAGCGCGACAGCGCGTAGCCGGCCAGGCAACCGACCGTGAGCGAGACGCTCACCGTGCCAAAAGTGACGATGGCGGTGTTGAGAAAGTTGCGGTAAAAAGCCTTGTCGATCCACAGCCGGCTGTAGTTCTCAAAGGTCACCGGTGCCAGCCACTTGACCGGCACCGAGAACGCATCCACATACTGGCGCAGCGAGATGATGGCCGTCCAGACAATGGGCAAGCAAGCCACCACCAGCCAAGCGAACAAGGCCAGGTGCAGCAACAAGCTCCAGACGCGGGCAGGTCGTTTCATGGTGTCATCCTCCGCGCCTTTGTTCTTTCCAGGTGCGCACCAGCAGTGGCACCAGCAGCACGGCGATGCCGGCGGTGGTGAGCACGGCGGCAGCACTGGCCTTGTAGGGGTTGTTTTCTTGAAGCAGGATGTAGTAGGTGAGGTACTGCACGCTGGTGGTGAAGGCGCCCTGCGTCAGCACCACCACCGGCTCAAACACCCGATAAGCGTCCATCAGGTGGATCAGCGTCACAAAAACAAACAACGGCGCCAGGTGCGGCAGGGTCACGTAGTACAGGCGCTGCCAGGCGCTGGCGCCATCAATACGGGCGGCCTCCAGGCTGTCCTGCGGCACCGACTGCAAGCCGGCATAAAACACAATGAAGGCAAAGGGCACCACATGCCAGATGCCGTAGAGGATGATCAGCAACCGGGCCGACCAGGCCTGCGCCATCCAGAACAGCGAAATACCGAACTGCGACAGAAAATAAGGCACCAGGCCGTTGTCGCGAAACAGCCACTTGATCGCCAGCGCACCCACCACCGGCGTGATGATGAAGGGCAAGAGCGAGGCACTGATGTACATCGGTCGCCAGCGTTGTCCGACCTGGTTCACGCCCAGCGCCAGGGCAAAGCCCAAGAGCAGCACAAAGGGCGTGGTGGCAAAGGTATACAGCAGGGTAAAGCGCAACGCACCCATGAATTCAGTGGCACGCTGCGGCGAAGCTGCTACAGCGGCACCGCCAGCATCGGGCGGGGCGCTGCTGCCGGCCTGGTCGCCGTCGCCGATGTCCAGCCCCAGCACCTTGCGGAAGTACTCTAGCCCAACGAAGCGGCAGGTTCGCAACGCACGCCCGTCGGGTCCCATCACCGCGCGCTGCGTCACCACCTGCTTCGTGCCGAAGGGGCTGCTTTCAGTCACCGTGACCACCTCCATCTGCAGTGCACAGCTGCGCACCGACAGGTAAAAGGTGACCGCCAGTGGCAGCGCCAGCAGCAGCAGCATCAGCGCTGCCGACGGCCCGACGAATCGAAGAAAGGTGGAGAAGCGCACGCGGCAGGTCTTACTTCAGGAAGCCTTTTTCAGCGGCAGCCTTGGCATAAGCCACGGCGGCCGCGTCAAGGGCGGCTTTGGGTGTCATGGCACCGGTCATCACGTCAGGGATGATCTTGCCAATCTCGCCATGGGCCAAGCCAAAGTAAGGCTCCGACGGCCACTGCGGTGCGCCCGCGTTGGCCGAAGCCGCAACGCCAGTGGCAAAGCGCGTGGGTTTGTAGCTCGAGCGCACCCAGATGGTCAGGTCATTGCCCTTGGCGGTGGTTTCCTCATCCAGCGCCTCCATCAGCACCTGGAACACCGTGTCACGGTCGCCGCCCAAGTTCTTGGGCATCACCACGCCGTCCCACCACAGGTGAGTGGCAGACTTGCCGCCCGCCATCACGGCCGGTGCAGCGGTGAACTCCATCTTGCCCACAATCTTGGAGGCGGCGGGGTCGTCCATGCGTGAAGCACGGCTGGCCCACAGCACGCCCATGGCGGCCTTGCCCTGCTGGTACTGGTTCATCACGTCGTCCGAACCTGACGCCAGGTAGTTGGGCGTCATGTAGGCGGTCATGGCCTTCATGGTTTCCAGCGCTTTGACGCCAGCGTCGCTGTTGAAATCCGGTGCTGCGGAGCCGGCTTTGAAAAAGCGACCGCCGTAGCCCGCAAAAATGTTGCTGAACTCAGTGGCGCTGTCCCAGCCCTTGGCAAAGGTCTGGGCAATCGGGAACTCGATGCCTGGCTCTTTCTCTTTGAGGGTCTTCGCAGCGGCCATCATGTCGGCATAAGTGGCGGGCACCTTGATGCCGTGCTTGTCAAACAGGTCCTTGCGGTAAAACAGGTTTTGCGCGTTCTGCATGAAGGCAATCGCCATCACCTCGCCATTGACCTTGACCAGCATGTTGTCTTCAATCTTGTACTTGGCCTTGTACTTGTTGACCAGATCGGTCATCGATTGCAACTGGCCAGCACTTTGCAGCTTGGTGAAGGTACCCATCGAGATCACGGCGGCGTCAAACGCCGACTTGCCGCTGGAGCCAAAGGCCTGCAGGGTTTCGTTTTCGTTTTGTGGCGAAGGCACCAGCTTGTATTGCACCTTCAACCCGCCCTGGGTGCAAGATTCCATCTCCTTGGCGATGTGGTCCAGTGCTGGAAAGGTGTTGCCGATGATGTTGATCTGTCCGGACTTGGCATTGGACAGGGTGTTGCACCGGGCATTTGAGAGGCCAGGCAGTGTGGCCAGCAAAACCGCTGTTGCCAGCAGGGAACGGCGCAGGATGCGTGAGGTCATGAGATTCTCCAAAAAGGCCGGGGGGTTAATTGGCTTCTAGACGCAGCCGGTTCTGCGTCTGGCCATCAAAAATATGACACTGTTGGGCTCGGACGGCAAAGCCGGCCGGGTCGCCAATGCGGGCGCGGTAGTCCTTGCCGGCACGCGCGGTGACCACCTGCTCGCCAATGCGTACCATCACCAGGGTCGAGTCGCCGGTCAGCTCAAAGCTGAACACCTCGGCGCGAATCTGGGCCTGCTCAGGTGCCGTGACCGCCATGTCCTCGGCGCGCACGCCCAGCACCACATCCGGCAGGCTCTGCGTGCCAAAACCGGGCACCGACACACCTGGCGCCTCAAACACCCCGTCGCGCAGCGTACCGGCGATCAGGTTCATCGACGGCGAGCCAATGAAGCCGGCCACAAACAGGTTGGCGGGCTCGTTGTAGATCACCTCTGGCGTGCCGATCTGCTGAATCTCGGCGCGGCTCATCACCACCACCCGGTCGGCCAAGGTCATGGCTTCGATCTGGTCGTGCGTCACGTAAATGGTCGTCACACCCAGTTCATGGTGCAGGTGCTTGATGTGCGAGCGCATCGTGACGCGCAGCTTGGCGTCCAGATTGCTGAGTGGCTCGTCCATCAAAAACACCTTGGGCTGGCGCACGATGGCGCG
>RFWA01000159.1 GCA_009922295.1 Betaproteobacteria bacterium | reverse complement strand
GCCAGCGTTGAGCGCGGCCACGGCGGCCTGGGCGTGACTGACCGTTTCGCCATCGAGCAGCCGGGCACCAGCCATCGACAGGTCGTCACTGAACACCGCGCCACCAAAGCCGAGCTGGCCGCGCAGGATGTCGCCCAGCCAGCGCTGCGAAAAGCCGGCCGGCCGGGCATCAACCTTGGGGTAGACCACGTGCGCCGGCATCACCGCCGACAGGGTGGTGTTGAGCCAGCCGTAGGGTGCAGCGTCTGCGGCCAGGATGGCTTTGAGGCTGCGTCGGTCCACCGGCAGGTCGGTGTGCGAGTCGGCCCGGACAAAGCCATGGCCCGGAAAGTGTTTGCCGCAGTTGGCCATGCCGCTTTGCAGCAGGCCGTGCATCAGGCTTTTGGCCAGCAGGCTGACCACGCGCGGGTCGCGGCCGAAGGCGCGGTCGCCGATCACGCCGCTGGCGCCAAAGTCCAGGTCCAGCACCGGCGTGAAACTCAAATCGACGCCGCAGGCGCGCAGCTCGGCGCCCAGCACGTAACCGCAGGCGGTGGCGGCATTGGTAGCGCGCATGGCACCACTGCCCGCCGCGCCCTGGCCGTCTTGCAACCAGAGCTCACCCAGTGCCCGCATTGGCGGCAGGTGGGTGAAACCGTCTGTCTTGAAACGCTGAACCCGGCCGCCCTCGTGGTCTACGCAAATCAAGAGGTCAGCGCGCAGTTTCTTGATGCTGCGGCAGAGGGCGCTGAGTTGCGCCCGGTCTTGCCAGTTACGTGCAAACAGGATCAGGCCACCCACCAGTGGGTGATTGAGCCGCTGCCGGTCAATCTTGCTAAGTCGGGTGCCATCAATGTCGATGATGAGGGGTGCGTGTTGGGTCATGAATACATCCAGGGAGTTTGCTATATATTTTATAGCTATACCGCTATATTTGACGAGGCCTAGAGGCCAATTTAATCATTAGTTTTTTCGACCACCACAAAGCTGGCGGCATAGTCGGTTTCATCCGTCACGGTCACATGGGCGCGCAGGCCTTGGCCCTCAAACCAGGTTTTCAGGCCGCCATGCAGCACGATCACTGGTTGGCCGCTGGGCAGTTTGCCCACCTCGCACAGGCGCCAGCTCATGGGCATCCGCATGCCCAGGCCGATCGCCTTGCTGAAAGCCTCCTTGGCGCTGAAACGGGTGGCCAGGTAGCGCAGGCCGCGTTCGGGCCAGCGGGCACTGCGGCTGCGCCAGGTGAGAAGTTCGGCATCGCTCAGAATTTTTTGGGCAAAGCGTTCGCCATGGCGCTCTAAGCTGGCGCGGATGCGGCGCACGTCACAGATGTCGGTGCCAATGCCGTAAATCATCTGCTGCGCAGCTCAACGGTGTCAGGTCGCGCCGTGGGCGTCGGCAATGCAACGCAGGTAGTCGCGAACGGCGGCGCTGTAGCCCAGCTCCAGCGCATCGGCTATCAGGGCGTGGCCGATAGACACCTCTTGAACGCCCGGCACCTCGCGCACAAAGGCGGTCAGGTTGTCGCGGTTCAGGTCGTGGCCAGCATTGATGCCCAGGCCAGCGGCGCGGGCGGCACGGGCGGCTTCGGCGAAACGCTTCAACTGCGTGGCCTGCGCAGGCGTGGCCCAGGCCGCGGCATAAGGTTCGGTGTAGAGCTCCACCCGGTCGGCGCCGACCGCGCGGGCTGCGGCCATGGCCGAGGCATCAGCGTCCATGAACAGGCTGACCCGCGCCCCTAAGGCATGGGCCTGTGCAATCAGAGGGCGCAGCCGTTCGGCGTCGGCCGGGAAATTCCAGCCGTGGTCGCTGGTGAACTGGCCCTCTGCATCGGGTACAAACGTGACTTGGTGCACCGGTAACTGGCGTGCCCGCACATCGGCCACGACCTCCATCAGGTTGTGGAATGGGTTGCCCTCAATGTTGTACTCGCGTCCGGGCCACTGCTGCACAAGGGTCGCAAGTTCAGGTACGTCCGTGGCACGAATGTGCCGCTCGTCGGGCCGCGGGTGCACGGTGATGCCATGGGCGCCAGCCTGTAGACAGAACGTGGCGGCGCGAGTCAGGCTGGGGATGCCCAAGTGGCGGGTGTTGCGCAGGGTGGCAACTTTGTTGACATTGACGGAGAGTGCAGTGGTGTTCATAGGGATTGCAGGTCGATCATCATTTGACGGGTACGCAGGGTTCCCACGCCGCAATGGTAATTCAGCAGAGCACGCAACTGCGGTTTAAGCTCGGCCATCACCCCAGAGCAAGCGCGCAGGGTCGTGGTGAAGGGCGCAGTGTCGGCCAGCACCTGCTGCAGTTCAGCCCATTGCGCACCGCTCAGGCTGGCGCGATCGGTGGCCGCCGTCTGACGCAGACCCCCTTCGGGCACCAGGCTGTAGCGCACGTCTGGGTCAAGCACGCCCAGCGTCATCGTCTGGGCATCCAACAGCGGCAGCAAGCCGATCTCGCGCAGCAACAGCAGCTCAAAGGCCCGCAGTGCGGCTTGCAACAGCTCAGCATGGCCACTGGCCATCACCGCCGTCACTTGAGCGTAAATATCAAACAACGCAGGATGCGGGTCATCTCGCGCCAGCAGCGTGAGCAGCAACTCGTTGAGGTAGTAGCCCGACAGCAAGGCGTCACCGGTAGGCATGACATGACCTCCCACCCACTCCGCGCCCTTGAGGGTGCGGATTTCAGCGTCACCACCAAAGCTCAGGCGCAGCGGCTGCAATGGCAGCAAGATCGGCCGAAAATTAGAACTTGGCCGCTTCGCTCCCTTGGCCACCAAGGCGATACGCCCTTGGTGCCGCGTGAACACCTCAAGGATCAGGCTGGACTCGCTCCAGTCGTAGCGGTGCAGCACATAGGCCGGTTCGTCAGAGACACGTTGCGTAGCCACGTCGAGCTGTCAAGCCGGCCAGCAATACGTGGTTTCGCCGCTGGGCCGCCCCAAGGCGAAACGGGCCCCCTCGGGGGGCAGCGCAGCACGCGCAGCGGCAAGCGTGGGGGTCAAAGATTTACTCGTAGCCAAAGCTGCGCACCCGCGCCTCGTCGTCGGCCCATCCTGAGCGCACTTTGACCCAGAGCTCGATGAACACCTTGGCATCCAGCAGCTTTTCCAGTTCGACCCGGGTTTCGGTGCCGATGCGCTTGATGCGCTCGCCCTTGTCACCAATCACCATGGCCTTGTGGGTGTCACGCTCGACCACAATGGTGGCGGCGATGCGCAGCAGCCGTTTTTGCTTTCCGCGACCAGCCTCTTCGCCAAATTTGTCGATGATCACGGTCGAGGTGTAGGGCAACTCGTCGCCGGTCAGGCGAAACAGCTTTTCCCGAACCGTCTCGCTGGCCAGAAATTTCTCACTGCGATCGGTCAGTTCATCTTCAGCGTACCACCAGGGCTGCTCAGGCAAAAAGCGATCGCACAGCACCAGCAGTCGTTCTATGTCGCGGGCATTTTTAGCCGACATCGGGACAAATTCAGTGAAGGCATGGCGTTGTTGCATCTCCTGCAGCCAGGGCGCAATGTCGCCGCGGCGGTGGATCTGGTCGAACTTGTTGGCCACCAGCAGCGTCGGAATATCTTTGCCCAGCAAACTCAGTACACGGGCATCAGCCTGATTGAACTGACCCGCCTCCACCACAAAGAGGATGAGGTCAACATCGCCTACCGCGCCCAGCACCGTCTTGTTGAGCGAACGGTTCAAAGCGTTGTTGTGACGGGTCTGGAAGCCCGGGGTGTCAACAAACACGAACTGGGTCGCGCCCTGGGTGCGCATACCGGTAATCCGGTGCCGGGTGGTTTGCGCCTTGCGCGAGGTGATGCTGATCTTCTGGCCTACAAGTGCATTGAGCAGGGTTGACTTTCCTACGTTGGGCTTGCCAACAATGGCGATCAAGCCACAGCGCTGGCCTGGCACAGGCACGCCACCCGCTGGCGCAGCACGCAAGCCTTTGAGCATGCTGGCCAGTGCCGAAGCCTGGTCCTCGGCACTGGGCTCGGCGCCGTTGTCTTGGTTGTCAGTGGTCGATTCAGTCGCGTTCATTTGCCTGCCCCAGCTTTCAGTGTTTGCAGCATGGCCGTAGCAGCAGCCTGCTCGGCGGCGCGGCGCGAGCCGCCGATGCCGCGTTCGGCCAAGCCAAACTCGGTGATTTCACATTCGACATCAAAGGTCTGCTTGTGCGCCATGCCCAAGGTGCCGACCACCCGGTACAGGGGCAGTTTCATCTTGCGTCCCTGCAGCCACTCCTGCAACTCGGTTTTCGCGTCCTTGCCGATCGCCTCCATTTGCGGGTTGATCTCGACCCCCTTGAACAAACGTTGCACCAGGGCCTGAGCGGCTGCAAAGCCGGCGTCCAGATGCACCGCGCCGATCACGGCCTCCAGCGCATCCGCCAGAATCGACGGACGCTTGTGTCCGCCGGAACGCGCCTCGCCCTCCCCTACCCGCAACACTTCTGGCAGACCCAGTTCCAGCGCGAGTTGATGCAGCGTGTCCTGCTTGACCAAATTGGCTCGCACCCGCGACAGATCACCCTCGGGCAGGGCCTTGAGTTGCGCATACAGCAGGTCGGCGACCGCCAGGTTCAGCACCGAGTCGCCCAAAAACTCCAGCCGCTCGTTGTGGTCAATGGAGAAGCTGCGGTGCGTCAGGGCCTGCGTCAGCAGTTGAGGTGTCGCAAAGTCATGCTGCAAGCGCTGCTGCAAGGCGACCAGTCCGTCGTTCACTCGCAACGACCCTGCAGCGGGCAAAGTCTGGCCGGGACCGTTCGGCTCAATTGAAAGACCCAATACGCTTGAGGCTGCCAAAATTCATCCAGACAAAGAACGCACGCCCCACGATGTTCTTGTCGGGCACAAACCCCCAGTAGCGCGAGTCGAGCGAGTTGTCGCGGTTGTCGCCCATCATGAAGTAGTGACCCGCTGGCACCTTGCACACCACGCCCTCGGCGCTGTAACGACAGTTTTCCTTGAAAGGAAAATCGTCGGCGCCAGGCACAAAACCTGGCCGGTCATCGTCGTTCAGCACGCGGTGCCGACGCTCGCCAAAGGTTTCTTCATACTGCTTGAAGTAGCGCATCACGTCTTCGTCAAAAAAGTCAGGCACTGCCGCGGTGGGCATCGCTTGACCATTGATGGTAAGACGCTTGTTGATGTAAGCCACTTCGTCGCCTGGCACGCCGACCACGCGCTTGATGTAATCCAGGCTGGGTTTGGGTGGGTAGCGGAACACCATCACGTCGCCACGCATGGGCGGCGTGCCTTCGGTGATCTTGGTATTGAGCACCGGCAGCCGCAAACCGTAGTGAAACTTGTTAACCAGGATCAGGTCACCGATCCACAGCGTCGGGATCATCGAGCCAGAGGGGATCTTGAAAGGCTCAAAAAGGAAAGAGCGCAGCAGGAAAACGGCCAGGATGACCGGGAATAAACCCGCCGTCCAGTCCAACCACCAGGGTTGCGCCAGCACGGCCGCCCGCGCTGGCGCGGTGTCCGTGTCAACTTGGGTGATGCCCATTTTGAGCAACTCTTGTCGACGCTGAACAGCCTGCGCCTCCAGCAGGGCCGCAGCTTTCTGCCTCGCCGGCAAAAAATGAAAGCGTTCCGCAAGCCAGTAGACGCCAGTGACAAGGGTGGCTAAAAACAACAGCAGGGCGAAGTTGCCTTCGACCATACCGAAGTACCAAGAGCCGGCGTAGCCACCAAAGGCCGCGAGCACGAATGCTGTGAGGGCCTGCATCAATCGTCCACCTGCAGAATTGCCAGAAAGGCCTCTTGTGGCACTTCGACGGAGCCAATTTGCTTCATGCGTTTTTTTCCTGCTTTTTGTTTGTCGAGGAGCTTGCGTTTGCGAGAAATATCGCCGCCGTAACACTTGGCGATCACGTTCTTTCGAAGCGCCTTGATTGTCTCACGCGCGATGATGTTGGCCCCAATGGCGGCCTGTATCGCCACGTCATACATCTGGCGCGAAATAATCTCGCGCATTTTGCTCACCACCGCACGGCCGCGGTATTGCGACTGTGACCGGTGCACGATGATGGACAGCGCGTCCACCTTGTCGCCATTGAGCAAGATATCGACCTTGACCACGTCGGCGGCACGGTACTCTTTGAATTCGTAGTCCATCGAAGCGTAGCCGCGAGATA
>RFWA01000158.1 GCA_009922295.1 Betaproteobacteria bacterium | reverse complement strand
GACAGTATTATCAACCAGACAGTGCGCAAAAGCGCACTTTTGCCCAACGGCAAGGGCAATCGTTCAAGTTCGTGGAGTCATCATGAAGCAAGTTGCGGTTCTCATCATTGGTGCCGGCCCGGTTGGCCTGGTGGCGGGCCTGCGCCTGGCCCGTGCCGGCATCGAAACCCTGGTACTGGACAAGGCGGGCAGTGTCAACGACGACTTCCGGGCCTCCACCTTTCACCCGCCGACGCTGGAAATGCTGGATGAGTTGGGGCTGACTCAGGACCTGATCGCGCAAGGCCTGGTGTCGCCGACCTGGCAAATCCGCCAGCATGAGTCCCACAACAAGGCACTGTTTGACCTCTCGGTTCTGCGAGATGACACGCGATACCCGTTTCGCCTGCAGTGCGAGCAGCGGGTACTGACCCGCTTGGCCGATGCCAAGACTCAAACCACGGCCAACTTGCAAGTGCGCTATGGCGTTGAACTGACAGGCTTGGCGCAGGATGCCAGCAGCGTGTCAGCCACCGTGAGCACGCCCACAGGCACTGAAACCATCAGCGCCAGCTACTTGATCGCCGCAGACGGCGCGCGCTCTATCTGCCGCAAACTCACCGGCATGACCTTCACCGGCGAAACTTACCCCGAAACCACGATTCTGGCCACCACGCCCTACCGGTTTGAGGACCAGCTGCCCGGCCTGTCCAACGTCAATTACGTGTGGTGCGAGCAGGGCACCTTCTCGCTGTTGCGGCTGCCCGATATCTGGCGCTGTTCGCTCTATGCTGACCCGGACGAGTCGATGGAACAGGCCCTGGAGCCCCAAGCAATCGAGCGCAAGCTGCAGCGCATCGTGCCGCGCCAGGAACCCTACGAGATTGTTGAAATTCGCCCCTACCGAGTCCACCGCCGCCTGATCGACGACTACCGGGCCGGTCGGGTGCTGTTTGCCGGAGACGCTGCGCACCTCACCAGCCCATCCGGCGGAATGGGTATGAACGGCGGCATTCATGACGCAGTTAACCTGTCGGACAAGCTGATTGCGGTCACGAAAAACGGCGCATCCGATGAGCTGTTCAACTTGTACACCCGACAACGCCGCCCAGTGGCACAGGACGAAATTCTGGCCCAGTCCCACACGAACCGCATGCGCATGCAGCGGCGCGATCCGGCCTGGCGTGCCACCGAAATGGCGCGCCTGCAGGCGCTTGTTGCCAACCCTGTCAGCCATCGCGAGCATTTGCTGAAAAGCTCGATGATTGCCGGGCTGGCGCGTGCAGCAGCCACTACCTAGTCAGGTCGTCATGACGCCCACATCCAACGCCTGGCACCGGAACCACGCTTCACCACTCGACTATGCCCGCGCCGGGCGCCTCGGGCTGGGCACACCGCAAGCCAACCCAACCGTAGAGGCCGAAATTCGCAGGCTTCTTCCCTTTGAGGTGGACTATGTCACCCTGCGCCTGACTTCTCCCAGTCACGACCCGGCAACACGGCTAAAGGCTTACATGACTCAACTGCCACAGCACGCCAAGCAGTTTGCAGGCATGAAGATCGATGCTTTTTTATTTGCCTGCACCGCCACCAGCTACCTGATTGACCCGGCCACCGAGAGCAGAGCCATCAATGACGCCGAAGCCGTGCTGGGTGCACCGGTCATCACAGCACCCGCAGCACTGATCGCCCAACTGCAGGCGGTCGGCGCGCACCGAATTGCGCTGGTGTCGCCCTACCCTGCATTCATCATGACGGCGGCTGTTCAGTGGTGGGGTGCACATGGGTTTGACGTGGTGCAACAGGGCGGTATAGACATCCATTCAAACGACACGGTGCAGATCTACGGCCTGCAGTCGGCCGATGCCTGGGCCTCCATATGCCAGCTGGACATCGGCAACGCCGAGGCCGTGGTACTGTCAGGCACGGGCATGCCCAGCCTGCCGCTGATCGAGCGGGCCAGCGCGCATTTCAGCGTGCCGGTGATCTCGTCCAACCTGGCGCTGGCGTGCGAAGGCCTCAAGCGCTTTGGCCTGACGCCGGTCCTCTATGACAGGCATTGAACCCATGACCCAAAGTCTTACTCGCAGACGTCTTGTCCCTGCACTGCTGCTGGCAGGCCTGCTGGGTGGTTTGCCGGGCGCCCTGTCGGGTGCTGCGGCTCAGGCCTACCCCTCACGCCCGGTGAAGTTGATCGTGCCCTTCCCCCCAGGGGGATCGACCGACGTGATCGCCCGAATGATCGCTCAACGGTTGGGCGACGCCCTCAAGACGCCCGTGGTGGTGGAGAACAAACCGGGGGCTGGCTCAGTACTGGGTACAGATGCTGTGGCCAAGGCGACCGCAGACGGCTACACCCTGGTGGTGTCGGCCAATCCGGCCATCGCGCCGGGCCCGCTGATGCGAACCAGCATGCCTTACGACCCCATCCGCGATTTCACACATCTGGCACTGCTGGGCACATTTCCCAATGGTTTTGTGGTGCGCGCAGAACACCCGGCCAAGACCATGGCCGAGTTTGTCGCCATGGCCCGTGCGCGGCCCGGGTCCATCAACTACGCGTCGGCGGGGCTGGGCAGCGCCGGCTTCCTGACCGGCGAGCTCCTCAAGCAGGCCGCAGGCATCGACATGGTGCATGTGCCCTACAAAGGCTCGGGGCCCGCCATCACAGATCTGCTGGGTGGCCAGCTCGACGGTATGTTCGAGAGCCTCGTCACCGCTACCGGTTATGTGCGTGGCGGCAAGTTGCGCCTGCTGGCGGTGAGTGGTGATGCGCGCAGCAAGACCTTCTCCGATGTACCCGCCTTGACCGAGGTGGTGCCCGGCGTTGTGGGGGGCGCCTGGTTCGGGATTTCGGCACCGGCCCGCCTGCCGGCCAACACGGCGCTTCGATTGCAGGCGGAAGTCCAGGCCATCGTGAATGCGCCGGACATGCAAGCCCGCCTGGGCGAACTTGGCATGACACCGGTGCCGCTGGTCGGCGCAGACTTTTTGGCCTTCATCCAGACCGAAAACCGCAAATGGGGGCCCGTGATCAAGGCCGGCAAGATCACGGTGGAATAACCGCGATCCACACCATGACTACCCCGCATCGTCCCGCTGTGGCCAATCTGATGTGCATGATGTCCATGCTGGTTTGGGCTGTCGGTCTGCCAGCCGCAGACCTGCTGATTGGGCCAGTGCCACCGCTTCCGCTCACTGCCGCCCGCATGGCCATGGCCACCCTCTGTCTATTGCCCGTGTGGTGGTTGCTAGAGGGCGGCGCCGTACTGCGGGGCGCAAACTGGGGGCGTGGGGTGTGGATTGGGGGCGTCTCAATCGGCCTGGGCGCCTTCATGCTGGTGGTCGGCCAGGGCCTCACTGACTCGGTGACCGTGGCAGTGATCTCAGCCGCCATGCCGGTCATTGGCATCGGCATTGAAGTGGTGATGGATGGCAAGAAAATCACCCCAAACTTGGTATTGGGCACACTGCTGAGCCTGGTGGGCGGGCTGATGGCCCTGGGTGGCATGCGGGGAGGCGCCACCCTGGGGCTGGGCGCGCTGCTGTGCTTCGGCGCGGTGCTGCTATTCACAGTGGGCTCGCGATTGACAGTGACCGCTTTCCCGCAGCTCACAGCCCTGGGCCGAACCACCATCACACTGGCCGGTGCTGCACTGGCCACCGGTGTCGCGGCGGCTATCAGCCTATCACTAGGTGCGGACGGGCCCCAATGGGCGATCTTGGGCCTCAAAGAATTCGGCGCACTGGTTCTGTTTTCAATAGGCGGCTTGGCCATTAGCCAGATGCTGTGGGTGGCCTCGATTGGCAGCATTGGCATTGCCTTGGCATCCCTGCACATCAATGCCACACCGTTTTACGTGATGATCACCCTGTTTGCGCTGGGCGGCGAATGGCGTTGGTCACAGGCGGTCGCAGCGGCCATTGTGGGCTTGGGCGTGTTGATTGCCCAAGGCATCATCCCGCTTTGGCGGCGCTGACCCGTTCAGTGCCCACGATAATGCGTACTGTGCCGAACTTTTTTTCATCTACAGCCGGGGTAGATTCCCCCTATGCCTGGTTTCGGCTCGTGGCTTCCCTGCTGCTGATGACCATCGGCAATGGTGCGATGTGGGTCATCCCGGTGGTGCTGCCCATCGTGCAAAAAGATTTTGGCGTTGGCCGTGCCGAGGCGGCCCTGCCTTACACATTGATGATGCTAGGGTTTGGCGTCGGCGGCATGTTGATGGGCCGCTTGGCGGACCGCTTCGGTCTTTTCCGGCCACTCGTCTTGGCAGCGTTTGCCACTGGAGCGGGTTTTGTGCTCGCCGGCATGTCCAATGACATCCTGGGTTTTGCGCTGGCCCATGGGCTACTGATCGGGCTCTTGGGTAGTTCCGTCACCTTCGCCCCACTTCTGGCCGACACGACCCTGTGGTTTGCGCGTCGCCGTGGCATTGCCTTGGCTGTATGCGCCAGTGGCAACTATGTGGCCGGCACGGTCTGGCCACCTATTGTTCAGCATTTTGTGGAGACCTCAGGCTGGCGCAATACCTACCTTGGGATCGGCGCCTTTTGCTGTACGGGTATGCTGCTGTTGGCACCGCTGATGCGGCGGCGCCCGCCGCTTCAACCGGCCACCGTGGTCAAAGCCGGGGCCACCGTCTCCACCGATCGGCCGTTCGGTCTCAGCCTGAACACTGCCACCTTGGCACTTTGCCTAGCCGGCGTGGCGTGCTGTGTGGCGATGTCCATGCCGCAAGTGCACATCGTGGCCTATTGCACCGACCTGGGTTATGGCGCGGCGCGCGGCGCAGAGATGTTGTCGGTAATGTTGGCCTGTGGCATTGTGAGCCGCTTGGTATCGGGCTTGATCTGCGACCGCATTGGCGGCCTGCGCACGCTGCTGCTTGGCTCGCTGCTGCAAGGGGTCGCGTTGTTGCTGTTTTTGCCCTTCGACGGGCTGGTGTCGCTCTACCTGATCGCTGGATTATTCGGTCTTTTCCAGGGAGGCATCGTGCCGGCGTATGCCATCGTCATCCGCGAGCATTTTCCTGCGTCACAAACTGGGGCCCGCGTGGGAACGGTGCTTCTGTTCACCTTGATCGGGATGGCATTGGGTGGCTGGATGTCTGGCAAAGTCTTTGACCTGACTGGTTCTTACCACGCTGCCTTTTTGAATGGTATTTTCTGGAACCTCGTGAACTTGGCGATTGTCGTATTCCTGTTACGCCGTACCCTGGTGCAACGTGCGTCATAAGACCGTGCAAACAGCCCTGGCCAGAGGCTAGCGCATGAAAATTACTCATGACAACCCCTAGAAAATATGGGGTTTATCAGTGAACTTTTCCCTGATACTGCTGCGTTACGCTGCAATAACCCAAGGAGTTCCCCCGCATGACTGACGAAGTCCCCGCAACCGCCGCGGCGCCACGACGACGCGCTGGGCGCGGCAGTGGCACCGTACGCGTGGCGCCGTCCACTGTCAAGTACCGCAGCCTCAAGCACCGCTTTCCGGCCACGCCGGTGGTGTCTGAGGACGAGTTAGAGGCGATCCACGACGCCTCACTGACCATCCTGGAAGAGATGGGCATGGACTTCATGCACGTCGAAGCACGCGAGATCCTGAAAAAAGCCGGCGCCGATGTACGCCCTGGCTCGGAGCGAGTGCGCTTTGACCGAAACCTGATCCTGCAGGCCATCAAAACCTGCCCCTCAGAGTTCACCCTGCATGCGCGCAACCCCGAGCGCAACATCCTTATTGGCGGCAAGAACCTGGCCTTTGCCCAGGTGGCCAGCCCGCCCAACTGTTCGGACATGCAGGGCGGCCGACGCGCCGGCAACCAGCAGGATTTCCGCAACATGATCAAGCTGGCGCAGCGCTATGACGTGGTGCACTGCACCGGCGGCTATCCCGTCGAGCCGGTGGACCTGCATGCGTCGGTGCGGCACCTGGACTGCCTGTCCGACATCGCCAAGCTAACCGACAAGGCCTTTCACGCCTACTCGCTGGGCAAGGAGCGCAACCGCGACGGCCTGGAGATTGCGCGCATTGCGCGTGGCATCACACCAGAGCAAATGGACCGCGAGCCCTCGCTGTTCTCGGTGATCAACAGCTCCTCGCCGCTGCGGCTCGACACACCGATGCTGCAAGGCATCATC
>RFWA01000157.1 GCA_009922295.1 Betaproteobacteria bacterium | reverse complement strand
GACCGGGCCCATGTGAGCAAGCCCACCGTCGTGCGTTTTTGCCGCAGCGTTGGTTATGACGGCCTGTCCGACTTCAAGCTCAAGCTGGCCGGCAGCGTCAGCGAGGGCGTGCCCTTCATCCACCGCAGCGTGGACGCCGACGACAAAACCAATGACATCATGGTCAAGGTGATCGACAACACCGTGGCTGCTTTTTTAAAGTACCGCAACGACGCCAGCAGCGCGGCCATCGAACGCGCGGTCAATGCCTTGGTGGCGGCCTACCGCGACGGCAAGCGCATCGAGTTCTTTGGCGTGGGCAATTCGGGCGTGGTGGCGCAGGACGCGCAGCACAAGTTCTTCCGGCTCGGCGTACACACCATCGCCTACAGCGACGGGCATATGCAGGTGATGAGCGCCTCGGTGTTGGGGCCGGGCGACTGCGTGGTGGTGATTTCCAACTCCGGCCGCACACGTGACCTGATGGATGCCTGCGACATTGCACGTAAAAACGGCGCCACCACCATCGTCATCACCGCCAGCGGCTCACCCCTGGCCAGCGCCGGCCACATTCACCTGGCGGCCGATCACCCTGAAGGCTTTGACCGCTACAGCCCGATGGTGTCGCGCCTGCTGCACCTGATGGTCATTGACATTTTGGCCACCTGCGTGGCGCTGCGCATCGGCGGCGAAACGCTGCAACCGCTGCTCCGCGAGATGAAAAACAACCTTCGCAGCAAACGCTACGCCTAAAGTCCAGCCGCCAGCGGCATGCCCTGCTCCACCAGGCTGGCGTGCAGCGCTGCGCCCAGGGGCAGCACTTCGTCATTGAAGTCATACCGGCTGTTGTGCAAAAAGCAGCTGCCCACGCCATTCTCCTCACCCTGCCCCAGCCGCATGTAGGCGCCGGGTTTGACCTGCAGCATGAAAGAAAAATCTTCGGCGCCCATACTAGGCTCCAGGTCGCGCACCACGTGCTCGCGCCCGACCAGGCTCTGCGCCACATCGCCGGCAAACTGAGCCTCGGCCGGGCTGTTGATGGTGGCCGGGTAACTGCGCTCGTAATTCACCACCGCAGTGGCGCCAAAACCCATAGCCACCGCCTGGCAGAGTTCGGTCAGGCGCTTTTCCAACAAAGCCTGCACCACCGGGCTGAAGCTGCGCACCGTGCCAACCAGGGTGGCGCTGCCGGGAATCACGCTCATGGCAGCAGGGTCGCCGGCGCGCATGGAACACAGGCTGATCACCGCGTTGTCCATGGCCTTGACGTTGCGCGACACAATGCTTTGCACTGCTGTGATGATGTGCGCGGCCACCAGCACCGGGTCCACCGTGGTGTAGGGGTGGGCGCCGTGCCCGCCCTTGCCAGTGATCTCAATCGTGACGCGGTCCGAGGCTGCCATCATAGGCCCGGGGTTGATGCCCACGGTGCCAGGCCGCATCGCCGGCCAGTTGTGCATACCGTACACCGACTGCACAGGAAAGCGATCAAACAACCCGTCCTGGATCATGGCGCGTGCACCGGCATAACCCTCTTCGCCGGGCTGGAAGATCAGCACGGCGGTGCCGTCAAACTGGCGGGTTTCGGCCAGGTAACGCGCTGCGCCCACCAACATGGCGGTGTGCCCATCATGGCCGCAACCGTGCATGCGGCCGGTCGCGGTGGACTTCCAGGCGAAGTCGTTGTGTTCGGTCATGGGCAGGGCGTCCATGTCGGCACGCAGTCCGATCATGCGGCCACTTGTGTTGCTGCGGCCGCGAATCACACCCACCACGCCGGTCTTGCCGATGCCGGTGTGGATGTCGTCCACCCCACACAGCTGCAGCGCCTGTTGCACCCTTGAGGCGGTGTAATGCTCCTCAAACCCCAGCTCCGGATGCGCATGCAGTTCCCGCCTCAACGCGGTGATCTCGGGGTGGAATGCGGCAATGTGGGCAAAAGCGCGGCCGTGAACTTTAAGTCGGGATGATTGCATGGGCTTATCCTGCGCCATCAGCGCTTGGTCAAGGTTATTGGGCCGTACCAGGCATGGGCCTTTGAGCGGGTGTTGTCGGTATCGGTCATGAGGCCTACCCCGAGCAGCGCGCCGGGTGGTTCGCCAAAGGCTTGCTCAAAATCAGCCGCAATGTCGCGCTGATAGTCCAGCCACTGGTTCAGTCGGCCCTTACCCGACTCCACCACCAGCTTGCGAATGCGGTCAGTGCGCGGGTTAATGATCACACTGCCTGGGGCCCGGGTGTTGCACCACACATACATCAATGTGGCATAGGGCATGGGCTCGCCTGTCATGGTCTGCGCCAGTTCTGACAACATGGCGTTCTTCACGGAAAACTTGTTGCGGTCGCCGTCAAACACCAGCACCAGCCTGACCGGTGAATCGTCTGCGTCACGCTGCGCCATATCGGCGTTGGTGATCAGCGCTGGCACTTGCCAAGAAAATTGCAGCTGCCTCAATTCAGCAGGTGGCACATTCAGCGTCTGGCGCAACATGCTGGCTGCTGATTCAGCACTCGCAAGCAATGAATGCCGACCTTCATGCTTCACGAACCGGTATTCACTGGCGCGTTTGCCCGGGAAGTGCTGGTGCTGCCAGGGTGCTAAAGAGTTGCCGGCTACAGTCTGGTCCCGCTCAGACAAAGTTGCGCAACCCAGCAGCAAAACGGTTAGTCCGATTGCGCTGCAGGTCCGAAGCAGCTGAAAAATCAAGCGTTTGATGGGGCGCTCCCTCAATTCAAAAAAAGAAACCCTGCCATGTTGCCAGGGCAGGGTTTCAGTTATTTCAAACTCTCACACTGGCATTAAGCCAGCTCAAGAATCAGAAAAAGTGACGCAGGCCACTTTCCAGGAATGTACGCTTGGTAGACACACCAGCTGCGGTCGTGTCTTCCTTGTTCAGGTAACCGACGTACACGCTGCTGCGCTTGCTCAGGTCATACCACACGTTGCCACCCCAGCCGGTTGTCGTAGCTTCAGCAGTTGCGCCGGCGGCTTTGGAGGTCTCACGTGCGTAAGACGCTTGCAGGCGAACGGCACCCATAGGCGCGTTCATGCCCAAGCCCCAAGCGGAGTCAGAGGTATCTGCAGCATTGGTGCCGCCAGAGAACATCACGCCAACCTTGGCCACGCCGAGGTCATACGTCACACCGCCAACCCAGCCGGTGTCCGACTTGGCAGCGTTGGTCTTGGTCTGGTTTTCCCAAGCCACGTTCACAGCGAAAGCGCCGCTAGCGTAGCCGACATTGCCGCCAACATACTTGGTGCCAACGAAGTTGGTTGCAGCACCTGCCACGTCGGACTCGTCCAAAGCGACCATCAGGTTACCAGTCACACCAGCCATGGCTGGCAGGCTGTAGTTGATGGAGTTGTCAGCACGAGCTGCACCAAAGTTGTCAGCCTGGTTGAAGTTGGAAGTGAACACGGTGTAGATTGCACCGCCACCGCCAGCACCTTGTGCGCCAGCAGCGTCAATACCCCAGACGATGTCGCCAGGGGTGTACTGACGGCCAAGGGTCACGCGACCAAATGCACCCTCAACGCCGACGTAGGCTTGACGACCAAAGATACGGCCAACAGAGGTGTCACCAACAACAGCGCCGGCGTTAACGGTTGGCGTAGCCAGACCTTGACCCAAGGTTGCGTTATCGATGTTGAAGCCGTTTTCCAACTGGAACACTGCGGTCAAACCGCCGCCCAGATCTTCAGAACCCCTCATGCCAAAGCGGGTGCCGTTCATCTGGCCAGAGTTCATTTTGGTCTTGGTCACACCACCAACGTCAGAGTATTGCAGTCCGGCGTCGATCACGCCGTACAGGGTAGCTTGAGCGGAAGCAGCGCCGGCGACAGCCATCACGGCCATTGCAACGAGAGTTTTTTTCATTTCAGATTTCTCCAAGGTTAAACAAGGGGCTCAGGACCCAAACACTTGGGATCCCGGCCAACCTCCCGTTTTAGGAAGTTAGGTGTATTCAAACAGAGGGACGGCGGCTTGGCAAAGAAAAGCGCCACGCCACGCCATGAATCGTCGTTTATTGTTGCAATCAGGCAACAAAGCCTGCATTTTGAGCCGGGACTTCGGGTCACCAGGCCATCGCCTCGGGTTGACGGGCGTCACACCCTGGGTCGACCACCCACCCTAAAATGACTGGCATGGACCACTTGATCATTGCCGCAGATGCAGCCCTGCGTACCCTTTTCGCCAAGCCGCGTGCAGCCCGAGCCTGCCCGACGCTCCCGGAGCTGGACAGCGAACTGTCTGCAGCGGAAAAGGCGCAATCCGGCGCGCTGATGCGGGTCAACCACGTAGGCGAAGTCTGCGCCCAGGCGCTCTACACGGCGCAGGCTTTATCAACCAAAAACAGAGCACTGCGCGCCCATTTCATGCACGCCAGCACTGAGGAGTCCGACCACCTGGCCTGGACGGCACAGCGCCTGGACGAACTGGGCGCGCGGCCCTCACTGCTCAACCCGGTGTGGTACGCGGGGGCATTTGGCCTGGGGCTGCTGGCCGGGCGGCTGGGTGACCGGGTCAGCCTTGGCTTTGTCGTGGAGACCGAAACCCAGGTGGAGGCGCACCTGCAGAGCCACCTGAGCCGGCTGCCCGCCAACGACCACGCCTCACGCGCCATCGTGGCCCAAATGAAGGACGACGAGGCCCGCCACGCCGTTGACGCCCGCCGCGCCGGTGCGCAGGAATTGCCTGCCCCGGCCAAGGCTTTGATGCGGGCCGCCGCCAAGGTAATGACGACTGTGGCGCAGCGAATTTGAGGCAAGTCCCACCCAAAACGAGTCAAGCCAGCATTTCCATAAACACGCCATGCCAAGCCTTGGCGTCGACTTTTCCCATTTTTTTGCCCAGCCTGATTTTGTCGACGCACCGCAGTTGGTCGAGCAGGATTCGGGCACTTTTGCCCTGAAAAGTCACCTCTGGGCGACATCCCATGGGCCTGCCAGCGCTGGTCAGTGGCGCAATGATGACCCTTGGCAAGGCGTGATTCAAATCGTCCGGTGAAACGACCAGCGCCGGGCGAGTTTTCTGGATCTCACTACCGATGACCGGGTCAAGATTGACCCAGTACACGTCGCCACGGGCGATCACTCGGCTCACCACACCCACTCACTGTCGTCCTCGCCAGAGATGGCCAGCCAATCCTGCACATCGGCCTGCTCCTGAGCCAAAGCGGCTGGTGGCGCGTCGCCAGCGTCCGCAAACCAGCCTTCACGCAATTGACGTCGCACCGGCTTGATGACAATTTGTCCATCTTGCAGTTGCATGTCCACTTGGTCCTCAATTTGGCAAGACGCCAGAAATGCCGCCGGAATCAAGACACCGCGGGAGTTGCCGATTCGGCGCATGGTGGTTAGCATGATGCGCTCCTGAAAATAATAACAAAATTATAACAATGCAGCGCGATGAGGCTCAGACCTCCAACACCTCAAAACTGGTGCTGATCTGGGCCGTTTTGCCCAGCATGATGCTGGCCGAGCAGTATTTGTCGTGACTCATGGCAATGGCGCGTTCGACTGCAGCCGCGGGCACGGCCTTGCCGGTGACGGTGAAGTGCATGTTGATCTGGGTGAACACTTTGGGGTCGGTGTCGGCGCGCTCGGCGGTGAGCTTGACGGTGCAACCAGACACGGCGTGGCGACCGCGTTTGAGGATCAGCACCACGTCATAGGCGGTGCAGCCACCGGCACCAGCCAGCAAAAGCTCCAGCGGGCGCGGCGCCAGGTTTTGGCCACCGAGTTCGGGCTTGGCGGCGTCAGGCGCGCCGTCCATCATGAGGGTGTGGCCGCTGCCGGTTTCGGCGACAAAGCCCATGCCTGAGCGCGTACCCAGGCCGCCTGTCCAGTTGACTGTGCATTCCATGAAGATCTCCTGCGAAGTGAAGTTAGCTGCTCAGAATTGTCTCGCAATGGCGTTGACAGCTAATCCTTGGGGGCAGAGATGCCAAGGAGCTCGGTAGGCCATGCCACTCTTGAATCAAAATATGCTTTAATTAGCATCTTATTTAATGCTAATTTTTGCGTAGGAGGTGATTGCCATGGACACTGTGCTTTCTCATTTTGCCGTCAGCGTCACTGAGCTCAAGCGAAATTACGCCGACATCATCCGGCGCGCTGACGACGCGCCTGTGGCGGTGCTCAACCACAA
>RFWA01000156.1 GCA_009922295.1 Betaproteobacteria bacterium | reverse complement strand
CGGCCGGAGCAACTGATCCAGAAGTGGAGCGTCTGAGCATGGCCGTCACCCCGCCCGACATCGCCACCGCACTGATTCATCACCCTTACCGGGCGCCCGCTGGTTTTGAGGCGCCGCAGCCGGGTGTATTCAAGGCGTCCACCGTCTTTTTTCCAAGTGTCGCCGCCATGCGTCGGACCGAGTGGAAGGACAAGACCGGTTACACCTACGGACTGCACGGGACGCCCACCACTTACCTGCTGGAAGAACGCCTGTGTACCCTGGAGGGCGGCTTGCAGTGTGTGTTGTCACCCAGTGGTCTGGCGGCGATCGCCAATCTGTCGCTGGCCATGCTGCGAAGCGGCGACGAGGTGCTGATTCCCGATAACGCTTATGGCCCAAGCAAGGCGCTGGCTGCAGCAGAACTCAAGGCCTGGGGTATAACCCACCGCTTTTACGACCCGCTCGATCCGCTGGACCTGGCTGCCCGCATCAGCCCGGCTACCCGCTTGGTTTGGCTGGAAGCGCCGGGCTCCGTCACGATGGAATTCCCCGATCTGCCGGCGCTGGTACGGGTCTGCCAGGCGCGGGGTGCTGGGCTGGCCTTCGCCCCGTTTGATTTGACGCCCGGCAGCAGCCCGGCGCTGGCGGTTGACTTTTCGGTACACGCCCTGACCAAGTACCCCAGCGGCGGCGGCGATGTGCTGATGGGCAGCGTGATCACCAGGGACCCGGCGCTTCATATGGCGGTCAAGCTCACGCACATGCGGCTAGGCCTGGGCGTGGGTGTGAATGATATTGAAACCATCCTACGGTCCCTGCCCAGCATGGAACTGCGTTACAAGGCCCATGACGAAGCCGCGCGAGAGCTGGCGCGCTGGTGCCAGAGTCGCTCTGAGTTTGTGCAGGTGCTGCATCCCGCCTTAGCTGGCTCTCCAGGCCACGACGCCTGGCGAGCCCTGTGTAAACCGGGTCCGGGCGGCGCGGCCGGCCTGTTCAGTGTGATGGTCGACCCGCGCTTCAGTCAAGCCCAGGTGGATGCGTTTTGTGACCAGCTCAAGCTTTTTAAGCTCGGTTACAGCTGGGGCGGCGCAGTCAGCCTGGTGGTGCCCTACGACATGGCTAGCCTGCGGACCGGCTGGCCTGCAGTGCTCAAGCCTGGACGGGTGGTGCGCTTCTCTATCGGGCTCGAGGGGGCGGCTGACTTGAAGCTTGATATGGCTCAGGCCTTGAGTTCAGCGCTTGCCTGAACCAGTTTTTTCCTCTATCACTGGCGCCCAGCGCCTGGGCTAGGCTGGCATAAAACCTGGCAAGCTGCGTGAGACCCCACCTGCAAAATGTTAAAGTCGTTGTAATTACCTGAAAGCACAACTTGGCAACACCCAACTACGGATACGAAAAGCGTCAGAAAGAGCTGGCAAAAAAGAAAAAGAAAGAGGAAAAGCTCAAGCACAAGGCTGAGCGCAAGGTGGGCGAAGGTGAGCCAGATGCCCCAGATGTCGAGGGTGCTGAGGGCGCCGAGGCTGGGCCTGACAGTGGTGCTCCAACTGTAGGGTGACGCTTTCGAGCTCAAAGCCAAGCCGCTTGGGGTGCCCGTCCCGCCTGTTAATCGTATCTAACGCGTCAGGTATTTACCCTGGACCTTTGAGAATTTGCTGTGCCAAGTCGGTCATGGCTCTTTTGCTGTGGTCCTGCGGTGTTATGGTTGTTGATTGTTCGTACTGCTTGAAGTTACGTCGCATTGACTGAAGGTAGACCGGGTCATAGTGCAGGGTCAGCAGTTCCTGCACCACTGGCGCAATGCGACCAGCTCTCACAGAGGACTGCCAGGCCTCCACCACCGCCTTGCCACGAAGCTCCGTCAGCGCCTGCAGCCGATCGCAGAAGTAGTCGCTGTCGCTGACAAAAAAGGCGTAGTCTTCCATCAGCAGCGCCACCCGCCGGGCATCGGGCAACACCAGATTCAGGCATCGGCTTTGCCGGATAGCGTCAATCAGCGCCGTGGGCACGGTCACATTGCCTACTTTCTTGCTTTCGCTTTCAATAAAGACAGGCCGGCTGATGTCGAGCTGGCACAGCGCATCCCAGATCAGGGTGTCAAAACGCTTTTGGCTGGGCTGCGCCAAGCCCGGAATAGCCCCCAGCACTGAACTACGGTGGTTGGCCAAAGCTTCCAGGTCAATCACCTGGGCACCGGCCTCCGACAGCGCCTGCAGCAGCCGGGTTTTGCCCGAACCGGTAGTTCCGCAGACCACGCGCCAGTCCAGCCCGACCACGCGGCGGGCGATATCCTCCACCATGGCGGCACGAAAGGCCTTGTAGCCGCCTTCCAGCAGCGTTACTCGAAACCCTATCTGGTCAAGGATCAAGGACAGTGCGCCGCTGCGCTTACCGCCACGCCAGCAGTAGGCCAGAGGCCGCCAGTCCTTGGGCGTGGCCATCAGCTCACGCTCAATGTGCGCAGCGATGTTGCGCGCGGCCAGGGCTGCGCCGCGCTTCTTGGCCTCAAAGGGGTTGACCTGTGTGTACAGCGTGCCAATCTCATGCCGTTCGGCGTTGTTCAGCGTAGGCCAGTTCACCGCCCCCGGCAGATGGTCTAGCGCGTATTCGTCTTCACTGCGCGCGTCGATGACAGCGTCAAACTCGTTTAGCCGGCCAATCGCCTGCTCAGCGCTCAGGGTCGTCAGGCTCATTTGAGGAGCTTTCTCAGAGCCGGCCAGACGTTGGCGAGCATGATGGGGTGGGCCTCGGCTTTGGGGTGAATGCGGTCGGCCTGAAACATGTGTGTCGGGTCTGAACCGTCGCCCACACCGGCCAGCATAAAGGGGACCAGGGCTGCTTTGTGGGCTTTGGCGACAGCGGCAAACATGGCAGCAAAGCGGTCGGCGTAGTCGCGGCCGTAATTCGGTGGAACCTGCATGCCCACCAGCAGCACTCGGGCGCCGGCTGCTTGCGCGGCCTGCGTCATCTGGCCGAGGTTGTCTTCGGTCATGCTCAGGGGTAAGCCGCGCAAGGCATCGTTGCCCCCCAGCTCGATGATCACATGGCTGGGCCGGTGTTGGCTTAGCAGGGCGCCCAAGCGCGAGCGGCCTCCCGAAGTGGTGTCACCGCTGATGCTGGCATTCACCACCATCGCGTTCAACTTCTCGGTTTTGAGGCGATTTTCCAAAAGCGCCACCCAGCCGGTGCCACGTTTGAGGCCATACTCGGCACTCAATGAATCGCCCAACACCAGTATCGTCTGGGCTACAGGCGGGTTGCCAGCGGCGAATGCCGCTGCGCATGCCCCCAAAGTGCTCCCTGTCATAACAAGCGCGATAAAGTGTCGTCGGTACAAAGAAAGTCCCATGTCTGATTCAATTATTTCGGTCGAGCATCTGTTCAAGTCGGTCACCGACTCGACCGGCACGCTCGACATTTTGCGCGATATCGATTTTGCGCTCAATCCGAGGGAAACCGTAGCCATCGTCGGGGCATCCGGCTCTGGTAAAAGCACGCTGCTGTCCATCATGGCGGGTCTTGACACGCCCAGCCGCGGTACGGTGCGGCTCGCCGGGCAGGACCTGTTTGCCCTGGACGAAGACGCACGTGCTGGCGTTCGGGCGCAAAAAGTTGGGTTCGTTTTCCAGAGCTTTCAGCTGCTGGGCAACCTGACCGCGCTGGAGAACGTGATGTTGCCGCTGGAGCTGGCAGGCCGACGCGACGCTCGTCAGGCGGCCACCGCGATGCTGGGTCGAGTAGGCTTGGCCGAGCGACTGCGCCACTACCCGCGTGTGCTGAGCGGTGGCGAGCAGCAGCGCGTGGCCCTGGCCCGCGCCTTTGTGCTGCAACCGGCCCTGCTGCTGGCCGACGAGCCCACCGGCAGCCTGGACTTTGCTACCGGCGAAAAGGTGATGGAATTGATGTTTGCCCTGAACCAGGAGCAGGGCACCACCCTGGTGCTGGTCACCCACGACCGCGCCATTGCCAGCCGCTGCAGCCGCTGCATCACGATCGAGGCAGGCCGGGTTCAGGGTAGTTAGTCGGCCCCTGCAGCAGGCGAGTGGTCGGCGCGCCAGCCAACGTACCAGATCAGGGTGGTGGGGCATTCGGCGCAGCGGCATCAAGGAGGAGCCCACCGGGCGGGGGACAGCCGCGGAGCCGAATGCCCCGCCACCCTGATCCTGCAAATAACGGCCTGTTACCAGCCCACGAACTCACCATCAGTTCGACTTGACCGCGATCCCCTTGAACTCGCCGCTGGCGATGCGCTTTTGCCACTCAGCCGGCCCGGTGATGTGGGCGCTGGTGCCGCCGGCATCCACCGCCACCGTGACCGGCATGTCCACCACATCGAACTCGTAGATGGCTTCCATGCCCAGGTCAGCGAAACCGACCACCTTGGCGGTTTTGATCGCCTTGCTGACCAGGTAGGCGGCGCCGCCCACGGCCATCAGGTAGGCGCTCTGGTGTTTGCGGATGGCTTCGATCGCCACCGGGCCGCGCTCGGCCTTGCCAATCATGGCGATCAGACCGGTGTCGCGAAGCATCATCTCGGTGAAACCGTCCATGCGGGTGGCGGTGGTCGGGCCGGCCGGGCCCACGGCCTCGTCCTTGACCGGGTCGACCGGGCCCACGTAGTAGATGACGCGATTGGTGAAATCCACTGGCAGCTTGTCGCCTCGTGACAGCATGTCCTGGATGCGCTTGTGGGCGGCGTCGCGGCCGGTCAGCATCTTGCCGTTCAGCAGCAGGGTGTCGCCGGGCTTCCAGCTGGCCACTTCCTGCGGTGTGAGGGTGTCAAGGTTGACCTTGCGGCTCTTGACATAGTCGGGCGTCCAGGCCACGTTGGGCCACAGGTCGAGCGAGGGCGGGTCGAGGTAAACCGGGCCACTGCCATCCATCACGAAATGCGCATGGCGGGTGGCGGCGCAGTTGGGGATCATGGCCACCGGCTTGCTGGCGGCGTGCGTGGGGTACATCTTGATCTTCACGTCGAGCACGGTAGTCAGGCCGCCCAGGCCCTGGGCGCCGATGCCCAGCGCGTTGACCTTCTCAAACAATTCCAGGCGCAGCGACTCGGTCTGGCTCAAAGCAGCGCCGGCACTGGCCTTGGCCTGCAGCTCGTACATGTCCAGGTCGTCCATCAGGCTTTCTTTGGCCATTAGCACGGCTTTTTCGGCAGTGCCGCCGATGCCGATGCCCAGCATGCCGGGCGGGCACCAACCCGCGCCCATGGTGGGGACGGTCTTCAGCACCCAGTCCACCACCGAGTCGCCAGGGTTGAGCATCACCAGTTTGCTCTTGTTCTCGCTGCCGCCGCCTTTGGCCGCGACCGTCACCTCCATCGTGTCCCCCGGCACGATCTCGGTGAAGATGACCGCTGGCGTGTTGTCCTTGGTGTTTTTACGCGCGAACTCCGGATCGGCCACGATGCTGGCGCGCAAGGTGTTGTCCGGGTGGTTGTAGGCGCGACGCACGCCCTCGTTAATGGCGTCGTCCAGCCCGCCGGTGAAGCCCTCCAGCCGCACGCCCATGCCGAGTTTGAGGAACACATTGACGATGCCCGTGTCCTGGCAGATCGGCCGATGGCCCGTGGCGCTCATCTTGCTGTTGGTCAGGATCTGCGCAATCGCATCCTTGGCCGCAACGCTCTGCTCATGCTCGTAGGCGCGGGCCAGGTGGGCAATGTAGTCGCTGGGGTGGTAGTAGCTGATGTACTGCAGGGCGGCGGCAACGGACTCGATCAGGTCAGCCTGGCGGATGGTGCTCATGGGGGGCAAAGCCTCGGTGTTCGGGTAAAGGAAGTCGGGTGAAAACGCCTTTGAGTTTAACCAACCGACCCCATCCACGATCCGAGGTCTCAATGCCCAGCGTCGGGGCGTGACATCAGCCGGTCGGTGTAGGCGATGGCCATGGCGGACAGCAAAAAGGTGACGTGGATCGCAGTTTGCGCGATCAACACTTTTTCATCGTAGTTGGCCGCGTTGATGAAGGTTTTGAGCAGGTGGATGGAGCTTATGCCAATGATCGCGGTGGCCAGCTTGACCTTCAGCACAGAGGCGTTGACATGGCTCAACCATTCGGGCTGGTCGGGGTGGCCTTCAAGCTCCATGCGGCTGACAAAGGTCTCATAGCCGCCCACAATCACCATGATCAGCAGGTTGGAGATCATCACGACATCAATCAGC
>RFWA01000155.1 GCA_009922295.1 Betaproteobacteria bacterium | reverse complement strand
AACGGCCGGGACTTCCTGCTGGACTCGTGGTGGGTGGCCACATTGCCAGGGGCCGCGATCTTTCTTGCCAGCCTCGGCTTCAACCTTCTTGGGGATGGATTGCGCGACGCGCTCGACCCCCGCCGCCAGTCATGAGCGTCAGCACAGAACCCTTGGTGGAGGTTCGTGACCTGCACATCATGTTCCCAAGCCGTGCGGGCATGACCAACGCTGTGAAGGGGATCAGCTTTGAAATTGGTCAAGAAAAATTGGGCATTGTGGGGGAAAGCGGCTCAGGAAAGTCGGTGACCTGCCGCGCTCTGCTGGGACTGATCGCACCGCCGGCACGGGTAAGCGCTTCGACGATGCGGCTCTTCGGCGATGACTACGCCCAAGCTCGACCGAGCGCCTTTAGCGCGGTGCGTGGCTGCCGAATGGGTTTGATCATGCAGGACCCACGCTATTCGCTCAATCCGGTGGCAACCATTGGCACCCAGATTGAAGAGGGCCTTTACTTGCAGCGCGGTTTGCGCGGTGCGGCGGCCCGCGCCGAGGGTCTGCGCCTGCTCGATGCCGTGGCCTTGCGCGATCCGCAACGGGTTTGGTCATCCTATGCCCACCAGCTCTCGGGGGGGATGGGCCAACGCGCCATGATTGCGATGATGCTGGCGATGGAGCCCGCACTCCTGATTGCCGACGAACCGACGTCCGCGCTGGATGTCACCGTTCAGGTTGAAATTCTTGCCTTGCTCGAAGGGCTGGTGAAAGACCGGGGCATGGCGCTGCTGCTGGTCAGCCATGATCTGCGCATGGTCGAGGGATTCTGTGACCGGGTCATCGTGATGCACCAGGGCCATATCGTGGACCAATGCCGGGCTGAGGAGCTCTCACATTCGCACCACCCCTACACACGCCGTTTGCTGAATTGTGTGCCAGCGCTGGCGGAACCATGAGTACGCCTCTGCTGTCGATACACAACCTGGATGTCCGATTTGGAACGGATGCCAATCCCGTTCGGGCCGTGCGTGGCATCGACCTGACGCTGGAAGAAGGGCAGTCACTGGGCATTGTTGGCGAGAGCGGCAGTGGCAAATCGACTGTACTGAGAGCCGTTTGCGGCCTGAGCCCGATCCATTCGGGCACTTGCCTGCTTGACGGCCAGGCGCTCAACACACTGGCGCCTGAAGTCCGCGCGCGTCTAGTGCAGATGATTTTTCAAGACCCTTTTGGTGCGCTCCACCCGCGCCAAAGCGTCGATGAACAGTTGCGTGAACCCATGCGGATTCACCGGATGTCGGATCTCGATCAACGTGTGGCGGCATTACTGCAGCAAGTCGCACTCGGGCCTGAGTTGCGTTTTCGTTACCCTCACCAGCTCTCAGGTGGCCAGCGCCAGCGTGTTTGTATTGCCCGCGCGCTGGCCCTGGAGCCCAAACTCCTGTTGCTGGACGAGCCCACCTCCGCGCTCGACATGTCGGTGCAGGCCGAGGTACTGCGTCTTCTGGCCCACATCCGTGAACAGCGGGGTATGTCTTACCTATTCGTATCGCATGATCTGGCTGTGGTGGCGCAACTCTGCGACCGTATTGCCATCATGCAGGAGGGCCAGGTTGTCGAGATCGTCACTGCGGCCGCGTTGCGCGCCGGCGTGGTGACGCACGCCTACAGCGCGACGCTGCTCAATGCCGCACGTCAACGGCACCGCCTTGGCAACAAGGGCTAAAGGTGTCAGTGGCCCAACCCCGATGCCGCTTTTGATGGGCAAGTGTGGCTTGCCTAAAATCCTGCGATGACACCAAAGCGAATCGCCTCAGCACTCACCGAGCAGCCGGCCCAGGTCAAGGTTCAGCTCGAACCCGTTCTGCGCGCCAAGACTTTGGGCGATCAGGCCTATGAGTCTCTGCGCGAGGCACTCGCTTCCGGAGCCCTGCCGCCAGGACAACGGTTGTCGGTGCGTGGACTGGTTGAACTTCTAGGCATAGGGTTCACGCCTGCCCGTGAGGCGCTCAATCGTCTGGCGACTGAGGGTTCGCTGGAGGTCGGGCCGAGTCGCCGATTGATGGTGCCAGCCCTGACGCTGGCACGCTACGAAGAAATGGTGACGATCCGCATGGCGCTGGAGCCCATGGCCGCTGTGGCTGCGTTGCCCCACTTTGGCGACGTGGATCTCGCGGCCTTGCGAATCGTTCAGGACGGGCTGCTTGCTGCCAAGAAAAAAGAGGACTATGTGCGGGTGCTGGCACGCAACCGCGAATTCCATTTCAGCCTTTATCGCCGCTGCGGCATGCCGACTTTATTGGCTATTCTGGAGTCCTTATGGCTGCAAACCGGGCCGACCTTGCGCCTGCTCTATCCGGCCTACTCCCGACAGTGGCGCGGCGGAGTCAACCACGCGGCGATCCTCGCCGCCCTGGCGGCACGGGACGCGCAGTCACTTGCTGCCGCCATCCGCCAGGACCTGCAGGACGGGTACGTCGAACTGTCTGACCAGCTGCGTCAGAAAGAGGCCCAAGGCTAGCCTCGTCCGATCCCATGCTGAGCCATCTGGGCTGGGGCGACCTTATCGTGTGGTCTGGCGCAAAAGTGCAGCCGCCGCCCGCAGGCTCTCAGCCGTGCTGTCCCAGCCCATGCAAGCGTCAGTGATCGAGACCCCGTAGCGCAGGTCTTGCACGCGGCCCAGTTTTTGGTTGCCTTCGAACAGGTGTGACTCCAGCATCACGCCCTTGATGGCGCGGTTGCCGTCGGCCACCTGGTGCATCACGTCGCGCATCACCAGCGGCTGCAGCGCGTGGTTTTTGCGCGAATTGCCGTGGCTGCAGTCCACCACGATGTTGCCCGGCAGACCCGCAGCTTGCAGTGCGGCCGCCGCCTGCGCCACTGCCACCGAATCGTAGTTGGGCACGGCGCCACCGCGCAAAATCAGGTGGCCCAGTGGGTTGCCGCGGGTTTGCGTCACCGCCACCTGGCCGGCGCTGTTGATGCCCAAAAAGGCATGCGGCTGCGCCGCTGACAGCATGGCGTTGAGCGCCACGTCCAGGTCGCCGTCGGTGCCATTCTTGAAGCCGACCGGTGACGACAGGCCACTGGCCATCTCGCGGTGGGTTTGGCTTTCGGTGGTGCGCGCGCCAATGGCGCTCCAGGCGATCAGGTCGCCTAGGTACTGCGGGGTGATCGGGTCAAGCGCCTCTGTGCCGCAGGGCAGCCCCATGTCGTTTAGCGCCACCAACAGCCGGCGGGCCAGATAAAGACCTTCTTCGATGTGAAAAGAGTCGTCCATGCGGGGGTCGTTGATCAGGCCCTTCCATCCGACCGTGGTGCGTGGTTTTTCAAAGTAGACCCGCATCACCAGCAGCAGCTGGTCTGACAGTTCGTCGGCCAGTGCCTTGAGGCGCCCTGCGTAGTCCATGGCCGAGGGGATGTCGTGGATCGAGCAGGGCCCGACCACCACCAGCAAACGCGGGTCTTGCCCCTGCAAAATGCGGCCCAATGCTGCCCGGGCCTGGCGCACGGTGTCACTGGCCCGCTGGCTGAGCGGCACGTCCTGGTGCAGGCGCTCGGGCGGGGGGAGTGTGTGCTGCGACAGCACATTCAGGTTGTCGAGGGCGGTCGGTAGGTTCATGGAAAAACAGGCTCCAGCCCTTGATAGCAGGGCATTTCTAGCTATAAATTTTATAGTAATCGGTTGAGTGTGAATGGTGGTCGTTTGTCATCGAATATTCACACCTCGGACGTAAATTCGTCCCAATTGGAGACTGGTTTCTGAGGTTCTGCGCGCGGTGCAGTCTTTTTTTTGAAAACGTCTGTTGGAGCCCTAGTGACAAAGACTGATGGATTTTTGACTCTTGTCCGTTTGTTGGGTGTCAGTGCGCTGGTTTGGGGCCTGGCCGGCTGCTCACCCAGGCACCTGATCATCCAAAGTGTCGCCACTGAACTCGCCCGACAGGGCGGGGCGGCGGAGGACGATCTTGGCCTGGCGCGCGAGGCCAGCAGTTTCTACCTCAAGCTGTCAGAAGGGCTGCTGCGTGAAGCCCCCAACAACCTGGCCCTGGCCGAGGCGGTGTCGGCCGGCTTCACCCAATACGCCTTTGCTTTTGTCGCCTTTGAGGCTGAGCGGTTGGCGTCACAGGACGCCAAAGCCGCTCAATTGTTGAACGAGCGGGCGCGGCGCCTCTACTTGCGCGCCCATCGCCACGCCATGGCTGCCTTGGAGCAACAACAACCCGGGTTCCTCAAGGCACTGAGCCAGTCTGATGCCAGCCGATGGCCCACCCTCAAGCCGTCTCAGGTGGGTGTGGCTTATTGGGCTGCGGCGTCCTGGGGGGCTTACATCTCGCTCTCTAAAGACCTGCCCGATGTGGTCGCCGACTTGCCGGTGGCCTTTCGCCTTGCGCAACTGGCCTGGCGCGTCTCGCCCAAGCACGCCAACGGCGACCTGAGCAGCCTCATGGGGAGTTTTGAGGCGGCGCGGGCTGGCGGTTCGGCGCAGCAGGCCAGCCATTACTTTGACGCAGCCATCGCCGCTGGTGCCGGCAAGAGCGCGGGCCCCTATGTCGCCAAGGCCGAGTCGATTGCGCTCACGGCCGGCGACCGGCAAGCCTTTGAGGCACTGCTGCGACAGGCTTTGCGCGTGAGTGCCGAGCACCGCGACCTGCCCAACGAGGTGATGCGGGAGCGCGCCCAATGGCTGCTGGCCACAGCCGACGATTTGTTTTGACGGGGTTCATCATGATGATTCAATTTTTTCGCCTGACATTGCGGCAGCTGTCTCGGGTGTGGTCCGGGATGCTGTGCTTGGCGCTGGCCTTGGTTGCGGGCCAGCCCGGCCTGGCATCAGCTGCTGACAAGCAGCTGCGCATTGGCACACTGGTGCCCAAAAATTCGCTCTACCACCGCCAACTGATGGCCATCGGTGAAAGCTGGCGGGTCGCCCAAGGGGGCGGCGCTAAGTACCTGGTGTACCCGGATGGCAGCCAGGGCGGCGAGGCGGAAATGGTGCGGCGCATGCGCATCGGGCAGCTGCAAGGCGCCCTGATGTCGGTGGTGGGCCTGCGCGAGATCGAGCCCTCGATTGCGGCCTTGCAAAGCATGCCTCTGCTGTTCAGGAGTTGGGACGAACTGGATTACGTGCGCGAGAAAATGCGCGCCGGCATGGAGAAAAAATTCCTGGACAAAGGCTTTGTGGTGCTGGCCTGGGGGGACGCTGGCTGGGTGCGATTTTTCTCCAAAGAGGCGGCGCTGCGCCCAGACGATTACAAGAAAATGAAGTTCTTTGCCTGGGGGTCTGAGCCAGACCAGCAGGCGATCATGAAAAGCCTGGGCTACACCCCGGTGCCGCTGGAAACCACTGACATCCTGCCCGCCATCCAGACCGGCATGATCACCGTGGTGCCGTCCACGCCTTATTTCGCGTTGGCCACCCAGATTTACAACACAGCCCCGCACATGCTCGACATCAATTGGGCGCCGATTGTGGGGGCCCTGGTGGTCAGCAAAAAAGCCTGGGACGACATGTCACCCCAGGTGCAGACCGCGGTGCGCGCCACCAGCGACGAGGCCGGCGTCCAGATTCGTGCCAAAGCCCGGCAAGAAGTCGACGATGCGGTTGATGCCATGAAAAAGCGCGGCCTGGTGGTCAACCGGCCCAGCCCCGAGCAGATGCGCGAGTGGCAGGCCTTCGCGACAGCCCTGTACCCCCGGATCCGCGGCGCCATGGTGCCGGCAGACACCTTTGACGAGGTCTTTGCCCACCTCAAGGCCTACCGCGCCAGCAAGGGCCAATAGGCGTGCTGCGCTTACACCTCGGCGCCCTGAGGCGCGTTGCCAGCTTTGACGAGCTGTTGTCGTCGGCAGCGCTGCTGCTGATGGTGTTGATCCCGCTTTGGGAAATCCTGATGCGGCCCTTGGCGGGCAGCGGCATCCCGAATGCGCCTGTGCTGGTGCAACACCTGGGCCTGGTGCTGGCCATGTTCGGGGCCTTGGGTGCCGAGCGGCATGGGCACCTGACCAGTCTGGTGGGGCAGGGTGGCGGCGCCGATAGCGGGCCGCGATCGCTCAGGCGCAACTTTGCCGATGCCGTTGCCGCCTTGGTGTGTGGGGTGTTGGCCCTGGCCAGTTGGCGCTTTGTGGCCAGTGAAATGCTGGCGCCCAATGACCTCGCTTACGGTTTACCGGCCTGGGCGGTCCAGTTCAGCATGCCGCTGGCCTTTGGCGT
>RFWA01000154.1 GCA_009922295.1 Betaproteobacteria bacterium | reverse complement strand
CGAGATCCGATTCGCCAAGACGGCGCTTCGGGTCGCGTTTCTGACGCCGTGGATGGTGGCCCCTGCGGTGGGGGCAACCATCTGGTTGTGGCTTTTGGAGCCGCAGTTCGGCGTTGTCAACTACCTGCTAGTCTCAAATCGGGTCATCGACGCGCCACTGGCCTGGCTGGGTACACCTGCATTGGCTTTCATGTCGGTAGTTGCCGTCGATGTGTGGCGCGGCGTGCCGTTCGTGATGTTGCTGATCCTCGCCGGCCTGCAGACCATACCCCATGACCAGTACGAGGCCGCAGCCATGGATGGCGCCGGCGCTTGGCAGCGGTTTCGCCACATTACCTTGCCCAACCTGCGTTACCTGCTTGTGGTGGCCTCGACCTTGGACATCATCAACACGATTAGGCACTACGACATCATCGGCGTGATGACGGCTGGCGGTCCTGCGGGAGCGACCGAGGTATTGCCTGTGCTTCTTTACAACACCGCATTTCGCGGCAATCGTTTCGGCGAGGCCGCGGCCATCGGGGTACTGCTCTTGCTCATCGTGCTCGCGTTCGCAATTTTCCACATCCGCCTGACCAAACCCGAGCAGGGGAGCGCACCATGATCCGTCGCTCGCCCTATCTGGACGGCGCGCGGTGGGCCCTGGTTCTGGTGGCGCTGGTCATGGTGGTGTTTCCCTTCTATTGGATGATCAACACGTCGCTCAAGCCAGCGTCTGAAATCTTCCTCTCTCCACCCACTTTCATCTCCTCCAACTGGTCGCTGGACGCCTATGTCACGGTGCTGACCCAGCGACCCTTTGTCCGGTATTTCCTGAACAGTCTGGTGGTCACGCTGGGAACGACGTTGCTGTCGGTGACGCTGGCGGCTTTCGCCGCTTATGGGTTCACCCGTTTCTTCCCGCGGGGCGCGACACCGTTCATCGTGTTCCTGCTGTTTACCAAGATGCTGCCAGAGACGCTGCTCATCATTCCGTATTTTCAGCTGATGTCGTCGCTTGGCCTGCTCAACTCCTATTTCGCACTGATCCTGGCCTATTCATCGTTTGCGCTGCCATTCTCGGTCTGGATGCTTATCGGATTCTTCCGCTCGATTCCGCGCGACATCGACGAAGCGGCAAAGATCGATGGTGCCTCCTACCTGCAGACCTTCTTTCTGGTGATCCTGCCCCTCGCGCGGCCAGGCCTGGTGGCGGTAGCGCTGTTCACCTTCCTGATTGCCTGGAACTCCTACCTGTGGGCCCTGGTGCTGACCACTGACGCATCCATGCATGTTCTATCCGTGGGCGTGGCCAATATGGTGGGTGAGTACCGTGTGCAGTGGAACGAGTTGATGGCTGCGGCGGTGATTGCTGCGGTGCCCGTGATGCTGCTGTTCTCGTTCCTGGAGAAGCATTTGGTCAATGCCATCACTTCGGGCGCCGTCAAGGGCTGAGCGGGTCGCCAATGCTGCTGACAGTGCATCGCTTTTCAAGGACATAAGTCGTGGCCTCCATACGATTCAACAACATAGAAAAGAACTTTGGCAAAACCAAGGTGATTCACCCGATCAGCTTTGACATTGACGATGGTGAGTTCGTGGTGTTGGTGGGACCCTCAGGATGTGGGAAGTCCACGCTACTGCGCATGTTGGCGGGCCTGGAGGAGATCAGTGGCGGCGAGATCAGCATAGACGGGCGCGTCATCAACGAGTTGGACTCCAAGGACCGCGACATCGCGATGGTGTTCCAGAGTTATGCGCTCTACCCCCACATGACGGTGCGCGACAACATGGCCTTCAGTCTCAAGCTGCGAAAGGCGGATGCTGCTCAGATAGATCAGCAAGTCGGGAACGCTGCGCGGATTCTGAATCTGAGTCAGTTATTGGATCGTTATCCACGCGAACTCTCCGGTGGTCAGCGCCAGCGTGTGGCCATGGGCCGAGCCATCGTGCGGGACCCAAAGGTTTTCCTGTTCGACGAGCCCCTTTCAAATCTTGATGCCAAGCTACGGGTGGCCATGCGTGCAGAGATCAAATCCCTGCACCAGCGCCTCAAGACCACGACGGTTTATGTTACGCATGACCAGATTGAGGCCATGACGATGGCAGATCGCATCGTGGTCATGCGCGATGGGCTTATCGAACAGATCGGCACCCCGTTGCAGCTGTTCGACCGGCCGGTCAACCAGTTCGTTGCCCAGTTCATTGGCTCGCCCTCCATGAACCTGATCGAGGGGAAGTTCACGCACTCACAAGGAGGAGGCGTCGAAGCGCTTGGACACTTTTGGCCAGCTTCCGGGCTTGTCAATGTCGAAGAAGGGCGAGACGTCGTGTATGGAATTCGTCCGACCGACTTACAGCTTGGAACATTGACCGCCGGAGCGCAAGGCCGGGTGGTGGTGGTGGAGCCTACCGGCGCAGAGACCGAGATCGTGCTCGAAATCGGTGGTCAAAGCCTGGTTGCGGTTCACCCAGGGCGGTTGGAGGTAAAGCCGAACGCATTGATCCATGTAGTCACAGACGGTGACAGTGGGCACGTGTTCGACCAAAGCAGTGGCAAACGGCTCAATTGACGGGTCAGCTTGAACGTGAAGGCTGGCGCATGGCACTTGCTGCAAGCCCAGCTTCAATTTTGGCAAACACTGATTCAGCCGGTAGATTTCTCCCGGCTTGCTATGGTGCGACGACGCAAGCTAGGCAGGTTGCCTTGCACCCTCACGTGGGTTGAGCAACTGCCAGGCTTCGGCCGGTGTCGCCACTTCACGGCCGCATTCATGGGCAATCGCGACAATGCGCCGGATCAGGTCGGCATTGGTTGGCATCCCGAGTTCGTTGTACGGGTGGTCACCAAGCCCGATGGAAATATGCCCCCCCTGGGAAATGATCGCGGCGGCCAGTCCGAACAAATTACCGCCATAGCTCATGGCCGTCCACTCCACGCGCTTGCCTGGCGGCAAGAAGTCAAGGTGGGCCTGCAATCCCTTGAGCGTGCCCGGGTGCCCGCCCAGGTACACGTTGTCGGTCATGACCAGGCACATGTACAGCGGCTCATCCAAAAGGCCCATGTCGGCGAAGGCATTCACATAACGCAGAAAGCCAATGTTGAAGCAGGTCAGGTACGGCTTGAGGCCGGCCTCCCTGATGCGCTTGGCAAAGTACATCAGGTCGCCCGTCGGGTTGGCGTAAACCTGCGTTGTGGTGTCGAACTGCTTAGAGACCGGGTTGTAACGGTCAACATTGATTGACCCCATGTCCATGGGCACGAAGTGCGGCGCCACCGACTTGTCCTTCGCCAGTTCCACAATGTGCCGCAGGCGACCCTCTGCGCTGTGGTCATCCATGGTGTTGTACCCCAGTGTGGGGTGCACCAGGATGTCCGATGAGCGGCGAATGCGGCGGATGATGTCCGAGTACGCCTCGGCACTGTGCTCTGGCGTGCCGTCAGGCTTGCGAGCATGGAAGTGCACGATGGCTGCCCCCGCGTCACGACAGGCCACGCTCTCGCTGGCGATCTCCTCCGGGGTGTAGGGCACGTTGGTATTACCCGCGTCTCGCATCATGTACTCGTTGATGCGTGCCTCAATGATCAGTTTCTTCATGCAGTAGCCTTCTATGGGTCCATCATTTTCGCAGGTCAGAGGCGCCGGAACACGATCGGCAGGCTGGCAAACGCGTCGTGGTAGCTGTCTGTATTGCGCTTTGGCGCGTTGGCCGGGTCCAGTTCGGCGCCGGCGCGGTACAGCGCAGTCAGTACCCCAAGGATAGTGCCCAGCGTCGGATCGGTGTCGTCGTAGCTGTGTGAGAGCCCAGTCACCAGTGCGCGGCCAATGCAGGTGTGCACGCCGGCGCCGAATGTCAGGCCCCATGGCGGTGGCCGTCTGCTGAACGGCCGATGCGGATTGAACTGCAAGACATCCAGCCCGAACAGAGCGGCGTCGCGATTGGCCTCCGAAAAGTACAAGGCAATGCGATCACCCTTGCTGAAAAAACGCCCACTGCTGGCCAGAGTGACGTCCTTCATGGCCATGCGCAGCAAGGCCGGCACGGGTTGGTGCAAGCGCAAAGACTCGCTGACCGCCGCGCGCAGGAACTCAATGTCTGTGGCGCGTTCACGGTCCTCCGGGTGCGCGGCCCACCACTGGTCAAGGTGCCAAAGCACATGGGGCAGCGCGTGCGACGTGGTCTGAGTACCCGCGACCAAAAACAAGGCGCACTCTCGCCAGACATAAGCGTCTTCGCCCTCCCGGCCGTCTTCGCCGAGCTGTGCCAGCACGCTTAACAAATCCATGGGCAGATCCGACTTTTGCAGCTCACCCGCCTTGCATCGAGAGGCCAGCGCCAGCCGCCGCTCAAGCGCGGGCTGGAGAAAGTCACGGATCAATTCGCGGCGCGCCAGGATGCCCTCTTCAAGGACCTCGGCATGATGTCGGGTTGACCACTCCACCCCCGAGGCCGCCTCAAGCTTGGCCACCAGGGCCTGCAAGCGGGTTCGTCGGACAGGGTCATCCACATCATCGACGCCGGTCACACCCGCAGAAACGCCAATCAGAAAGCCACGCAGCAATGGCACCAGATCTGCACGGACCAAGCCGTCCTGGTCACGCGTACCCGCCAATGCATCCAACGTACGTGCAATAGCGGGAAGCAGTGCATCGCGTTCGTTGCGCTTGAGTGCCTCGTGTGAGAACAGGGTCATCAGTGCGCGCCGACGATGCCGATGTTCCTGGCCGTCGATGGTCACCAGGGAGCCGCCATACACCGGGCCGCTCTCCCGGTGAGAGCCTTGGTGGAAGTCTGCAGAGCGCAGGATTTCGTCAATCTCGGCAAAGGTCTCCACGCGCGGGAACTGTCCCAGGAACTCGGTCAGCGTTCGCGGGGCCTGTTGGGGTTTATTTGAAACCGTTGTGCTCATCGTCGTGTCACTCCAAAAATATTTGCCAATGCAGAAGGGCCGTCAGGGCAGATGCAAGCCACACCCCCGCAGCAGCAGCGTCACCACATGCTCGGTGGCGCGGGCCTGATCGGCGGCGCCCAGTTCGGAGCGGCCGAGCACGGCGCAGACCTGCACGTCAAAGTCGGCATAAGTTTGGGTGGCGGCCCAGATGGTGAAAAACAGGTGCACCGGGTCGACCGGGGCCATGCGCCCGGCGGCGATCCAGCCCTGAATCACGGCGGCCTTGGCCTGCACCAGCAGGCGCAGCTCGGTGGCCAGCAGGTACTTGAGGATGGGGGCGCCGTGCAACAGCTCGTTGGCAAACACCTTGGAGGCATGGGGACGCTGGGCCGACAGCGCCATTTTGTCGCGGATGTAGCGCTCGATGGCGGTACGCGGGTCGGCCTCCGGCACGATGCCATGCGTGGGCGCTAGCCAGTCGCTCAGGGTGCGCGCCAGCACGGCGCTGTACAGGGCCTGCTTGCTGCCAAAGTAATAGTGCAGGTTGGCCTTGGGCAGGCCGGACGCCTCGGCAATGGCGGCCATGGTGGCACCGCCAAACCCAGCACCGGCAAACACCCGCTCGGCGGCGGCCACGATCAGGGCCTCATTGTTTTGCCGGATCTGGCCCTTGGCCAGCTCGTCTGTGCCGGCCAGCGAGGGAGGTGATGGGGATTGCGTCATGTCAGCGATAAAAAAGGGCCTTACCCGTAAGGATAAGGCCCCCGCGCATCATAGGTTCTGCGCCGTGATTACTTGCTGGCAGCTTCCCAGACAGCGTGGGTGTACGCGGCCTTGCCCGGGTCTTTCTTGATCACCGGCGAGCTGCCGCCGGCCAACAGCACCTTGACGGTGCGCTCATAGGCGGCGGGCTCCAGGTAACCGACCTTTGGCGTGCCGGCATTGGTGATCAGCTTGGCCACGTTTTCCATCTGGCGCTTTTGCACCTTGAGCGTGGCGCTGCCCGAGGCGTCAGCGGCCACCACCAATTTGGCGGCTTCTTCTGGGTTTTTGACCGCGTCGTTCCAGCCTTTGAGGGTGGCCTTCAAGAACTTGCCCATACGCGCCACAAAGGCCGGGTCTTTGAGCTTGGCTTCCATCACGTACAGGCCGTCTTCCAGCGTGGCCACGCCTTCTTTTTCATAGAAGAAGGTGATCAGGTCACTCTCTTTGACGCCAGCATCCACCACCTGCCAGTACTCGTTGTAGATCATGGTGGAGATGCAGGCGGCCTGGTTTTGCAACAGTGGGTCGACGTTGAAGCCCTGTTTCAGGATCTTGATGTCAGAGTCGGTCTTG
>RFWA01000153.1 GCA_009922295.1 Betaproteobacteria bacterium | reverse complement strand
CCCAGCCCATGCAGGCGTCGGTGATGGAGACGCCGTCGCATCCGGCCTGGGTAAATCGGTATTGGTTCAACCTGTTATTTGATATAACATGTATCAAAAATAGCATGGACCAAATCAAACTGATATGAAATCCTTTCCATCGTCCGGTTTGACGCGCGCCCAAATCGATGCTTCGCTGGACGCGTTGGCCGGTGGGGACATCAATTGGCGTGGAGGACGTGCCCCCCTGTATGTGTTCGGCGGTGATTCCGAGGCCTATGAGGTGGGCCGCGACGCCTTTTTCCGGTTTTTTTCAGAAAACGCGTTAGGTGCCCGGCGCGCATTTGGCAGCGTTCGGCAGATGGAACAAGACATTGTCGAGATGGGCCTGTCCTTGTTCAACGGGCATGAGGGTATGGCCGGTATCGTGACCAGCGGTGGGTCAGAAAGCATCTTTCTCGCCGTTCGGGCCGCCCGTGCGGAGGCCCGGGCCAAGCGTGGCCTCGCCCGAGGCGTCGGCAACATGGTGATGCCAGATACCGCCCACCCAGCCTTTACCAAGGCAGCACAAAGCATGGACCTGGATGAGCGGCGCATACCGGTACTGGCCAACGGCCGGGCTGACGCTCTGGCGATGGCGCAGGCCATCGACCACGACACCGTGATGCTGATCGGGTCTGCACCCTGCTTCCCTTATGGTGTGATCGACCCCATTGACGCGCTGGGGCAAGTTGCGCTCGAGCACCAGACTTGGCTGCATGTGGACGCTTGCGTGGGCGGCTACCTGGCGCCCTTCGCGCGAGATTTGGGTTATCCGATGCCCCACTTCGACCTGGGTGTGCCCGGCGTCAGTTCGCTGTCGGCCGATCTCCATAAATATGGTTTTTGTCCCAAGCCCTCGTCAACGGTCTTTTTCTCAACGCCAGAGCGCGCGAAGCTGGCAGGTTTTGACTTGGATGTTTGGCCCTCGGGCCGGTTCGTGACGAGCACGTTGGTGGGTACCCGTCCTGCAGGGGGTGTGGCCGGCGCCTGGGCCACGATCCAGTTTCTTGGCGTTGAGGGGTACCGTAAAGTTGCCCTCCAGGTGATGCAGATGCGTGACGCCTATGTGGCGGGGATCAAGGCTATTCCTGGCTACCGGATGGTTGCCGAACCGGATCTCGCAGTCATGGCATTTGGCGATCCTGGCATCGACATGATGCGTGTTGCCGCACTAATGGGTGAGCGCGGTTGGTTACCGGGAACGATCAGCCGACCGGCGGGAATGCATTTGATGCTTTCCCTGCTCCATGAGGCCGCACGCGAGAGCTACCTGAGCGACCTGGAGGTCTGTTCGCGGCTTGCGCATCAGGAGGCCACTGCCGGCATCGTTGAAAAGCGCGTCTCGGCGACTTACTGACCCAATCCCCCAACGACTGACAGCAAAGGACACCATCCCCATGCCCAAACACGTGGTCGCCGCCAAAATCAAGCACGAAACCAATGGTTTCAACCGAATCCTGACCACGCTGGACCATTTTCGAGACTACGAGTTGCATGCCGGCTCAGAGGTGATTCCCTACTACCGGGGAACACGGCTAGAAATGGGCGCATTTATCGAGAGCGCAGACCTCTACGGTTGGACCATGGATGTGCCGGTCTCGACCTTTGCCAATCCCAGCGGCGTGGTGGCGGACGGCGCCTTCAATCATCTCTGCGGTCTGTTGGTTGAAGGTCTTCAAAGTCAGTCGCGGATCGATGGCGTGCTGCTGGCTCTGCACGGCGCGATGTTCACCGAAAGCTACGGCGATGCCGAAGGGGAGTTGCTGGCGCGGGTCCGCGCCGTGGTTGGGCCCCAGGTTCCCATCGCCGTCACACTGGATCCCCATGCCAATGTCACGCAACGCATGGTCGAGCATGCCAACATCATCACGGCCTTTCGTACCAGCCCGCACACCGACCAATATGAGACCGGCATGCGTGCGGCCAAAATGCTGGATGACACCATGCATGGGCGCCTGCACCCTGAAATGACCCTGGCCCGCCGGCCTTCACTGCAGGGGTTCGACGGCGCGCGCACCTACGTGCCGGGCGGCCCGATGCTCCAAGCCCTTGACCTGGCCACCGACGCACAACGCCAGCATCCCGAGGTCGCCTGTATCAGTATTCAAGCAGGCTTCTCGCGCTGTGACATCGCAGAACTCGGCCCAACTGTGATAGTGACCACCAACGGCCACAGCTCGAATGGACGCGTCATTGCCGAGTCGCTGATGGACTTTTGCTGGGAGACCCGCATGGTCTGGAGTGACCCTCTGGTGAGCATTGAACAGGCTGTTGAGGCCGCACGCCACCAAGTTGCTAGCGCTGCGCCCTTGGTGCTGGGCGACTACGGCGATGCACCAGGTGGGGGCAGTTATGGCGACAGCACCAGGCTACTGGCGGCCTTGTTGCAGGCGGGTATAACAGACGGCGCCCTGGCCGCTATCCACGACCCGGCCACCGTGCAACAAGCTTTGAGTGCCGGTGTGGGCGCACAAATCGACATTGCCCTGGGGGGGCACAGTGACCCGGCTTCCATGGGTGAACCGATTCGGGTACGCGCCCGCGTGCGTTCCATCTCCGTGACTGGCGATATGGTTTTCAAGGGGCCCTACGGCACAGGAACCAGGCGCAGCTTTGGACCCAGCGTCTGCCTGGATGTGGGCGGGTTTGCCGTCATCGTTTCGTCGCGAAATCTTGGTTTGTACGACCTCGAGCAATTTCGCATCTTTGGGCTGGAGCCGGCTGATTTCTCAGTAGTCGTTGTGAAATGCATGCAGGGCCATCATGCGGCATTCGACCCAATCGGCAGTCGAACTCTCGATGTTGATACAGGCGGGTTAACCACGGCCGACTTAAAACGCTTCACATTCACCCGTGTTCCGCGACCCGTGTGGCCACTGGACGCGATACCTGCTACTTCTTAAGGACAACACGATGGACGCGAAGAAACGTTTCCAACCAAAGTTTCGCGCTTGGTGCGCAGCCTGTGCTCTGGCCATGCTGTTGGCGCCGGCGCAGGCGGCAACGCCTCGCGACACGCTGGTCATCGCGCGTGAGATCAGCAGCATCGCGGAATGGGATCCGGCGGTGTCGCAGATTCTCGACACGCAGGAGGTCAATTCGGACATTTATGAACGACTGGTCGGCTACGACCCCCGTAAAGCCGGGAGTCCACTGGCGGGCATCATCGCGGAAAGCTGGGTGATGACGCCGGACGGTAAGCAGTTCACCTTCCGTATACGCAAAGGCGTGAAGTTTCATTCGGGCAACCTGCTCACAGCTGAAGACGTTGCCTACACTTTCAAGCGGATCATTTCGCTGGATCGGGAGCCCGCCACCAACCTGCGCCAGATTGGCATCACCAAAGAAAATGTCGACAACTTTGCGCGTGCGTTTGGCGATGATGTGTTTGTGCTGTCGCTACCCGACGCTTACGCCACCACCTACATCCTCAACCTACTGACCTCCACTTACTTCGGAATTGTCGATAAAAAACTGCTCGAAGCCAACGCGCAAGGTGGTGACTACGGCTCTAAATGGTTGTCTCGCCGCACCGGCCAAGAACCCTCTGCCGGATCGGGCCCCTACCGCATCACCAACTTCCGCGCATCCGACACGTTGATCCTCGAGCGCAATGATGCTTATTGGCGTTTCAAGTCACCCTTGCGCCGCGTCATCTTCCGGCACATCCCTGAATCTGGGGCACAGCGGCTTCTGATTGAGCGTAGCGATGCTGATATGGCGTTCAACCTGACCGCCCAAGACATCGAGGCGCTGCAAGTTAAGCCCGGCGCCAAGGTGGAGTTATTTCCATCGCGCCGCGTCCTGTACGCCGGCTTCAACATGATGGTCAAACCCTTTGACGACCCAAGGGTTCTCAAGGCGATGAAGCATCTGATCGACTACCAGACTTGGGAAAAGACCCTGATGCGGCACCAAGGCACTGTCCATCAGTCCTTCATACCGAACGGCATCATGGGATCGCTCAAAGACCATCCTTTCAAGTATGACGTGGCACGGGCTAAGGAACTTCTGGCGGAAGCCGGACTGTCGCAAGGTTTCAGCTTCAAATTCAACGTGGCCAACCGACGCCCAGAGATCGACATGGCGACCTCGTTCCAGGCCTCTGCGGCGCTGGCTGGGGTCAAGGTCGAGGTGGTCATGATGCCACCCAGTCAACTGATCCCGGTCTACCGTGACCGCAAGGTGGATGCGTTGATGTTGTCGTTCTATTCCCCCTACGGGGACCCGCACGCCACGGCCAACAAGTTTGCCTATAGCCCTGGGGGCATGCCGGGTGCCAAGCCCGGCGAAAGCTACCCAGGGGAACTGACATGGCGTTTGGGCTGGACGCCGACTGACCTGTCGGTGAAAGTTATCGCCGCCACCAAGGAGTCAGACCCCAAAAAGCGCACGGCGCTGTACGCGGACATTCAGCGTCAGTACTGGGAAACCTCTCCGTTCGCGCAGACCTTTCAGGCGGTTCAGGCCATTGGGATGGGTAGCAACGTTGAGAACTACCGCTACGGCTCCAAGGGGGCTGACACCAGCTTTGCGTTTACCAGCAAGAAGAACCTGCCGTGAATCAGGCGGCCAGTCGAGTCGGGGGCTGGAAGCTTGCTGGTGAACTCGGCTTCACTTTCATGGGGCTGCTGGCGGCCACATTTCTGATCGGTCGCATCATGCCAATCGATCCGGTTGTGGCGGCGGCCGGTGCCGATCTCACCACAGCACAGTACGCCCGCGTTGCGGCCGAACTTGGGTTAGACCAGCCACTGCTGGTCCAGTTCGGACGGTTTGTGCTGCGCCTGGTCCAATTTGATTTCGGCCAGTCTTTTCTGTCCGGTAACCCGGTCGCCGTTGATATTGCGCGCGTGTTTCCCGCCACGGTTGAACTCGCCACACTGGGTATATTGATCGGTGCCACCATTGGCGTACCGGCCGGCATTGTGGCGGCCGTGATGCGTGGCACTTGGGTCGATGCCGTCTTGCGGTGTATCACCCTGATCGGTTATTCGATGCCAGTGTTCTGGAAAGGGCTGATGTTGATGCTGGTGTTCTACGTGATGCTGGGCTGGGCGGAGGGCCCGGGTCGGCAAGGCATTGCTTTTGAGGGACAAGTGCCGACGGTGACTGGTTTGCTCCTGGTCGACTGCCTGTTGCAGGGCGACTGGGACGCCCTGCGCGATGCCTGGGGCCATGTGGTTTACATGATCACCGCCTCTGTGAAGGGGGCGTCCACGACGCGGATGGTGCTTCGTCATGCGCTTCCTAACTGCGGTGTACAACTCATCACGACGTTCGCCTTGACCTACGGCTTACTGCTGGAAGGGGCGGTCTTGACAGAAACTGTGTTCGCCTGGCCGGGCCTTGGCCAGTACATGACAAAGGCCATGTTCAATGCCGACATGAACGCGGTGATCGGTGGCACCTTTGTCATTGGCATGGTGTTCGTCGTCCTCAACCAACTCTCGGACCTGGCCTACCGACGGCTGGACCCGCGCTCGCAATGACGCGCCTGTCTCGCTGGTTGCTGTCCCCCGCACCATCGTCGCAATGGCAGGCGCGAATGGGGCGCGTGACCTTCGCTGCGCTTGATTTTGCTGCCAGTCCTGCGGCCATGGCAGGCTTGGCCATTGTCCTGCTGCTGATCTTTGTCGCCGCTTTTTCCCCGTGGCTGGCAACCCATGACCCCACAGCCCAATCCTTGGTCAACATGTTACAGAAGCCCTCGAAAGCGCATTGGTTTGGAACCGACGAGCTCGGACGTGACATCTACAGCCGGGTGGTCTACGGTGCCCGCATCACGCTGAGCATCGTTGTGTTGGTGGCCGTGATCGCGGCACCAATCGGCCTGGCGGTCGGCTGCGCGGCCGGCTTTATGGGCGGCTGGGTGGATCGCGTGCTCATGCGCATGACCGATATCGCCTTGGCCTTTCCGCGATTGGTACTGGCACTGGCCTTTGTGGCTGCGCTGCGTCCCAGCCTGGAAAACGCGGTGATCGCCATCGCGATTACAGCCTGGCCACCGTATGCGCGCTTAGCGAGAGCCGAGACGCTGGTCATCAGGCGTAGTGATTTTGTGGCGGCGGCATGGCTCGCTGGTGCCAGACCTTGGCGAATCATCTTGCGGCAAATTGTGCCGCTGTGCCTGCCCTCGTTGCTAGTCCGGGTGACGCTGGATATGGCGGGTGTCATTCTCATTGCCGCCGG
>RFWA01000152.1 GCA_009922295.1 Betaproteobacteria bacterium | reverse complement strand
CTCGTTGCAGGTGGAGACTCTTGGGCACTTTGTCGAGCCTCTCGACGCCATCCACCTTTCCCAAAAAAAATGGTGCTGCACTTGATGAAACAGGAACGCTTGATCGTTACTGTGAACGGCGGAGTAAATGGAGGCCAAGTCACTCTGCTCTGTTTGTACCGACGTAAGTTGTTCCCGGGTTATGCTCTTGGCCCATGATGAACATGGATCCCGAGCGACTGGCGATGGCCCGTGCGCAGTGGCGCTGGCGAGGCACGGGGCGCCCCCCTTTCGCCGACGCACCCGGGCCGGGGCAGGTGTCCGTCTGGGACTTCCCGCGCCCGCCGGAGCTGGTGCGCGACCCGCGGGACATCGTGGTGCACTGGGGCGAGCGCGAGATTGCGCGTACCAGCGGTGCCTGGGCAGTGCGCGAGACCGCGCACCCGCCCACTTTCTACCTGCCACTGGCCGATGTGGCGCGTGGGATGCTGCAGCCTGCGGGTAATGGCTCGTTCTGCGAGTGGAAAGGCCCGGCGCGCTACTGGCATCTGGTGGACGGCGATCGCCGCCTGACACTGGTCGCCTGGAGCTACCCGCAGCCCCTGCCGGGCGCTGAGCCGCTGGCCGAGTGCGTGGCCTTCTACGCCCACCATCTCGACTGCAGCGTTGGTGGCGCCAGGGTGACGCCCCAGGCGGGTGACTTCTATGGCGGCTGGATCACCCCCGACTTGGCCGGGCCCTTCAAAGGCGGACCCGGCAGCGGCAATTGGTGATTAAGCTGGTTCAACGCTGACCCGTACCGCGCGCACCGTCAGGCATTGGCGGCGGGTAGCGGCAGCGTCATGGCCGACGCCGGGGGAGGCCCGAGCGGCCTGCGCAGGTGCGCGATGCCGCGCTGTTCCACGAATTGGGTGGTGGTGTCCCACAGATGGTCACCAAAGTAGAAGGGGGCGAAGGCCTTGGCCCCTGGCAGTGGCAGCGGCGCAATCACGGCGTCGACCCCGGCCTCATAGAAAAACGGGATGGAATGCCGTTCACGCCCGCTGCCCAGCACCCGGTGAACCGTGGCGCGGATGGCTCCATCGGTCCAGCGCTCCAGCACCTTGCCGAAGTTCACCGCCAGGGTCGCCTCCTCAGGCGGCACGTCCATCCAGGTGCCGTCCAGGTGCTGCGCCTGCAGGCCAGCCACCCCGTCTTGCGCCAGCAAGGTGATAAAGCCAGTGTCGACATGAGCCCGCGCCAGCAGGTAGTGGGCGTTGCCCTGATGGACGGCCCAGGCCTCGGCGGCGGCGCCTTCGAATGATTCTGGCGGCCGCACCGGGTAATGCAGCAGGCGCAAGGTTGAAACACCGCCCTTGAAAGCCTCGTCAAAGCAGTGTTCGGGCAGCCCGAGCCCGCGTGCCACCGAGTGCATCAGTGCCTCGGACAGGCGGACCATGGCCAGGTAGTAGTCCCGGGCGCAGGCATGCCAACCCGGCAGCCTGTCCTCGGGCGGCAAGGGCGTGGCCTCGCGCAGCGGATCGCGGGGATCGACCACACCGGGCCCGTAGGCGATGTCCGGCCCCATGTCGATGCCCTGCTTGTAGGTGGGCAGACCGTTCTGCAGCGGAAACCAGCCCCGGTAGACATTGGCTTGCGCCGGGTCGAAGTTCCAGCGCCACAATTTGCGGATGTCAGCTTCGGGCAGTGCGAACAGGCTGAGCAGCATGCGCCGCCGGGCGGGGCTGAGCACAGCCCAGTGCGGCAGGCCGGTGATGACCAGCATGCCCTCCGATCGGGCGGCCGTCAGAATGGCCTGATCCACCGCAGAGCGGGCCGCCAGGTCTTGCCCGAACAGGGCGCCGATGTCGATCCTCGGGATGTCGTGTGTCAAAGTGGGCCTCGCAGTGATCGGGGTGGCGTTGTCATCTTGGCAAGCCCTAGAGCGCCGCCGCCAGCCGGGCCGCCTGGTCAATGGCGCGTTTGGCGTCCAGCTCGCCGGCTTCGTGGGCACCGCCGATCAGGTGTACCTTTTGCCCCTGCACCAGCAGGGCATCGGCCAGTTCACGCAACGGCAGCTGGCCGGCGCACAGCACCACCGTGTCGCAGGCAATCCAGCGCAGGTTCTCACGCTTCTCACCATCGCTGACCAGCAGGCCCTCGTCGCCGATGCGCTCGTAGTTGACGCCGCCGATCATGGTCACGCGTTTCATTTTGAGCGCGGTACGGTGGATCCAGCCGGTGGTCTTTCCCAGACCCTCGCCTAGCTTGCCGGCCTTGCGCTGCAGCAGCGTCACCTGGCGCCCGGGTGGCGTCGCCTGCGGGCCGGCCGGGTGCAGGCCGCCAGTGGCCAGTGCCGGGTCGGTCACGCCCCACTCAGCCTGCCAGGCCGGCAAATCGGTGGTGGTGGAATGGCCCTCGCTGACCAGAAACTCGGCCACATCAAAGCCGATGCCGCCAGCGCCGATCACCGCCACGCGCTGCCCAACCGGCTTGTGGTGGCGCAGCACATCAATGTAGCTCAGCACCTTGGGGTGGTCTTGCCCGGGAATGCCGGGGTTGCGCGGCACCACGCCAGTGGCGATGATCACTTGGTCATAGCCCTGCAGGTCAGGCGCCTGGACCCGCCGGCCCAAGTGCAGTTGCACCCCGGTCACCTCAACCTGGCGCCGCAGGTAGCGCAGCATCTCGTGGAACTCTTCCTTGCCCGGCACCACCTTGGCCATGTTCAGCTGGCCACCAACCTCGTTGGCAGCGTCAAACAGGTGCACCTCATGCCCGCGCTCGGCCAGCACCGTGGCGGCTGTCAAGCCGGCCGGGCCAGCGCCCACCACGGCGAAGCGCCGGCGTGCCGTCGCGCTGGCAATCGGCCGATAGACCAGCTCGGTTTCGTGGCAGGCGCGCGGGTTGACCAGGCAGCTGGTGAGCCGGTTTTTAAAAATGTGGTCCAGGCAGGCCTGGTTACAGGCGATGCAGGTGTTGATCTGGTCGGCCTGGCCAGCAGCGGCTTTTTTGACGAAATGCGGGTCAGCCAGCAGCGGGCGCGCCATGGACACCATGTCGGCAAAGCCATCGGCCAGCAGTTGCTCGGCGACCTCGGGGGTGTTGATGCGGTTGCTGGCCACCAGCGGCGTGTCGATGCCTGCGGCGGCAAATTCAGCGCGCATTTTTTGCGTGACCCAGGCAAATGCAGCGCGCGGCACGCTGGTGGCAATGGTGGGCACGCGCGCCTCATGCCAGCCAATGCCGGTGTTGATCAGGGTCGCGCCGCCTCGGGCCACCGCCTTGCCCAGCGTCACCACCTCGTCCCAACTGCTGCCGCCGGGCACCAGGTCGATCATCGACAGGCGGTAAATCACGATGAAATCCGGGCCCACCGCCTCACGGGTGCGCGCCACAATCTCCAACGGCAGCCGCATGCGCTGGCTGTAGTCGCCGCCCCATGCGTCGCTGCGCTGGTTGGTGTAGCTGGAGAGAAACTGGTTGATGAAGTAGCCTTCTGAGCCCATGATTTCAACGCCGTCGTAGCCGGCCTCGCGGGCTTTGACGGCGCAGTTCACAAAGGCTCGGATCTGCCGCTCCACCCCCCGGCTGGACAGTTCAAACGGCGTGAACGGCGAGATCGGCGCCTTGAGCCGGCTGGGCGCCACCGCCAGCGGGTGGAAGGCGTAACGCCCGGTGTGCAGAATTTGCAGCGCAATCTTGCCGCCGGCCGCATGCACCGCCTGCGTCACCACCTGGTGGCGCCGGGCTGCGCCCGAGGTGCTCATCATGCCGGCGAAGGGCTTGGCCCAGCCCACGATGTTGGGCGCGAAGCCGCCGGTCACCATCAGGCCGACATCGCCCTCGGCCCGCTCCCTAAAGTAAGCCGCCAGGCGGCTGAGGTCCCGCCCGTCTTCCAGCCCGGTATGCATGGAGCCCATCAGTACCCGGTTTTTAATCTGGGTGAAGCCCAGATCAAGCGGCGCAAGCAGGTGCGGGTACATGGTCTGGCCCGCTCAGGACCGCGGCACGGTGCTGCGTGCGACGCTGGCGCGGTCGCGCCCCAGGCGCTTGGATTCATAGACCGCGGTGTCGGCAGCGGCAATCAGGGTTTCCAGCAGCAGGCCATGGTGGCGCGAGCTGGCAATGCCAATGCTGGCGGTCAGTGCCAGGGCGCGAAAACGGGTCTGCATCGGGTGCGTGTGCAGTGCCAGCCGGATGCGGTCGGCCACACGCAGGGCGTCGGCTTCGGTGGTGTCGGGCAGGATCACCACAAACTCGTCGCCGCCATAGCGACCCAGCGTGTCGTTGGCCCGCAGTGAGGTTCGCACGCATTCGGAAAACACCCGCAACGCGGCATCACCGGCCTGGTGGCCCATGGTGTCGTTGCGCTGCTTGAAGTGGTCGACGTCGATCATCATGAATGCGACCTCCGACTGGGTGCGCTCGGCCCGGCGCAGCTCGTGGGCGGCCAGGTCCATGAAGGAGCCTCGGGAACGGGCCTCGGTCAGCACATCATGCGTGGCCAGAAAACTCAGCCGCGCCTGGATTTGGTCGGTGACCATCAGGATAAAGCCGGTGGAGGAGGCCAGCCCGAGCACCAGCACGGACAGGTAGAGCCCGATGACCCCGGAGCTGCTGTTGAACAGACCCGAGACTGATTCGTGGTCGGTGGCCGCCTCGACGGCCCGCAACGCATTGGCCAGCGCCAGACCAGCGAATGACACGATGGTCAACCAGCGGTGGTGGTTGATGCGCGTCGTGTTTCTGAACAGGCTGATGCTGGTGCAGGTGCAGGCCAATGCCATCCAGCTGGTGGAAACCACCACGCGCACTCGGCTGTCGTCCACCGCCAGCATCGAAGCCATCAGCAGCGTTGCCACCACTGCGGCCAGCCAGCCCCAAACGGCCGGGGCGCTGACACCGTCAAAGCGGCGGGCTGCCATCAGGTAAAGCACGCAAGCGGTCATCACGCTGGCATTGCCGCCGACCATGGACAGTGCATAGGGAATCGAGCCGCGCAAGCCCACCAGCACCACGCCCACGGTTAATAAAATATGGGCCAGCGCGAACACGCTCAGCCCCTTGGATGTCGAGTCCACCACTGAGCGTCGCATTGCGAACAATTCCCAGCTGAACACAGGCATGGCTACCGCGGACGCAAGCAGCAAGGTGCGAGCGTCCAGCAAAATCTCGGCGTACATCTCAGTCTCCCGTTTTGCCGATGATAGTCTTGCCGGCTTTGGGCGGGTCAGCGGGCAGCAGCAGCACGCAGCCCGCCGTGCAGCAGGCGATGAGCGCCATCGCTTGCAGCAGACTGGAAAAGCCGGCCGCCTTGACCAAAGGTCCCAGAGCGTACACCGCCAGTGGGCTGATCCCGAACGAGACCGCCAGCGTGCATGGCGCAATGATGTCATGAGTGCCCCCGGACCTGCAAGGGGACTCCTATACTTGCATCACCAAGCAAAGAGTGACCTGCCCATGACACCACCAAGCCCAACGCAACACGGCAATGCCTCCGTCGAAGACCGTGCTGCTGCTATTGAGCGCGCCCTGGATGCCAGGGGATGGGAGCCCGCAGACTTTGTTGAAGAGCAGGGGCGCCAGATTGACGAGCAGTGGTTACCGGCCAACGGGGCAAGGGTTGTCGCCCGGGCCTGGACCGATCCCGCGTTTAGACAGCGCTTGCTAAGTAACGGCCGCGCGGCCGTGGCTGAACTCGGGCTGGTCATGCCGCCGCACCACCGTCATTTGGTGGTTTTGGAGAACACGTCCACCGTGCACAACGTGATCTGCTGCACCCTCTGCTCGTGCACCGCTTTCACCATCATCGGGATCCCACCCGACTGGTACAAAGACCTTGAATACCGGGCCCGCGTGGTGCGTCAGTCGCGCACGGTGCTTAAAGAGATGGGCCTGACACTGCCGCCCGAGACTGAAATCCGGGTGTGGGACACCACAGCCGATACCCGCTACATCGTGTTGCCCGAACAGCCCCCAGACACGCTGGGCTGGCCGCTGGAGCGACTGGCCGAATTGGTCACCCGTGATGGCATGATCGGCGTTGCGCGCCTGTAATCGGAGTCAAACCATGGATGGCATGCATGATTTAGGTGGCAAGCAGGGTTTTGGACCAGTTCGTTACGCGCCAGAGGCGGCGGCCTTTCATGCGCCCTGGGAAAGGCGTGTCAATGCGCTGTACTCGCTAGCGGTCCGGCGCGGACTCTTCAATATGGATGAGTACCGGCATGCCATCGAACGCATGGAGCCGCGCCATTACCTCAATGCCAG
>RFWA01000151.1 GCA_009922295.1 Betaproteobacteria bacterium | reverse complement strand
CTGATTTTTTCCACCGCAGCGCCGCTGAGGTCGCCAATGAGGACATCCGGGTAGACCTCGAACACGGCGTCAAAGGTCAGCTCGCCCTCGGGCGCGCCTTCTTTTTCAGTGATGCGGGGCTGGCCAGCGACACGCAGTTTGGCTTCGTTGGCAGCGTCAGAGAAGGCCTGGCCAACCCTGTCGTTCATGACTTCGTAGTGGACCGAGTAGCCGTAACGCTGGGCCACCACATTCATGGGCACTTTACCGGGGCGAAAGCCATCCATCTTGACGGTGCGGGCCATCTTCTTCAGACGGGTTTCGACTTCGGACTGGATGCTGCCAAGGGGCAAGCTCAGCGTGATCTTGCGCTCAAGTTTTTCCAGGGTTTCTACGGTAACAGCCATCAAGCTTCTCCAAAAATGTACGTGGTGCGCGGGGCGGGACTCGAACCCGCACATCCTTGCGGACGTCAGGACCTAAACCTGGTGCGTCTACCAATTTCGCCACCCGCGCAAAAAACAAAAGGGGCGGCCTGTCAAACCACCCCCGGAAAATCGGTGAGTCGTGGAGTTTAACCTGCCGCCGCCGTCTCCCTTTTGACCCGGAACCAGGCCGCATACATGGCTGGCAGCGCCAGCAGGGTGAGCACCGTGGCCACGATCAAGCCGCCCATGATGGCCACCGCCATCGGGCCCCAAAAGACCGAGCGCGAGAGCGGGATCATGGCCAGCACGGCGGCGGCGGCGGTCAGCACGATGGGGCGCAGACGGCGCACCGCCGACTCGACGATGGCGTCCCAGGCCGGCACACCGTTGGCGCGGTCCTGCTCGATCTGGTCGATCAGGATCACCGAGTTGCGCTGGATCATGCCCATCAGCGCGATCACCCCCAGCAGGGCCACAAAGCCAAACGGCCGGCCCGACAGCAGCAGCGCCGAAGCCACGCCGAAGATGCCCAGCGGCCCGGTCAAAAACACCAGCATGGCCCGGCTGAAGCTGTGTAATTGCAGCATGAGCAGGGTGAAGGTCACGAAGAGCATGATGGGCACACCGGCGGCGATCGAGGCCGAGCCCTTGCTGCTCTCCTCCACCGCGCCCGCTACCTCGATGCGGTAACTGCCCTGCCCCTGCGCCTTCCAGGCCGCTTCGAGCTTGCGCAGGCCAGGCAGCAGCTGGGCGGTGACGGTGGCTCCCTGCAGCCCCTCCACAATGTCGCCCTGCACCGTGATGGCGTAATCACGGTTGTCACGCCACATCACGCCGGGCTCCCAGGCAAAACTGGGGCGGGCAATTTGCGTCAGCGGTATGGACTTGCCACTGGCTGTGGTGAGGTAGGCATTGGCGATGTCGGTGATGGCCTGGCGCTCGTCAGGTGGCTGGCGCAGCACGATGTCAATCAGCCGGTCGCCCTCGCGGAACTGGCCCACCGTGCTGCCGGCCAGCAGCACCTTGGAAGACTGGGCGATGGACTGGCTGCTCACGCCCAGCGCGCGGGCCTTGTCCTGGTCCACGTCCAGCCGCAGCACCTTGACAAATTCATTCCAGTTGTCATTCACGCCGCGCATGTTGGCGTTGTCGCGCAGCAGGGCCTTGACCTCGTCGGCGCGCTGGCGCAGCACCGCCGGCTCGGCGCCCAGCACCCGGAACTGCACCGGGTAGGCCACGGGCGGGCCATTGGGCAGGATTTTGACGCGCGTGCGAACCTCGGGGAACTCTTGCGCCATGAGGGCCGGCAGGGCGATGCGCAGCGATTCCCGCGTTTTCAGATCCTTGGGCAGGATGATGAACTGCGACACATTGCTTTGCGGAAAGATCGCGTCCATAGGCAGGTAAAAACGCGGCACGCCCGAGCCGATCCAGCTGCTGACGGTGTTCACACCGGGCTCCTTCATCAGGCGCGCCTCGATGCGCTGGGCGATCTGCTCGTTCAAAGCCAAAGAACTGCCCTCGGGCAGCCAGGCGTCCAGCAGCACCTCGGGCCGGCTCGAATCGGGGAAAAACTGCTGCTGCACCCGTCCCATGCCGGCCAGCCCCAAGGCAAAGGTCAAGAGCATCAGGCCGATGGTGATCCAGCGGTGCGCCACGCACCAGTTCACGGCGCGGCGAAAGCCCCGGTAAAAGGCGGTGTCGTAAGACTCATGGGGCTCGCCCGGTGTGTGCGGCTTGACCTTGAGCAGCACGGTGCCCAAATAGGGCACAAAGTAGACCGACACCAGCCAGCTCAGCACCAGCGCCAGCACCGTGACACCAAAAATGGCGAAGGTGTATTCGCCAGTGGCCGATTTGGCAATGCCGATCGGCAAAAAACCCACAGCGGTGATCAGGGTGCCGGTGAGCATCGGCATGGCGGTGATCTCATAGGCAAAGGTGGCGGCGCGTACCTTGTCGTAGCCTTCTTCGAGCTTTCGCACCATCATCTCCACCGCAATGATGGCGTCGTCCACCAGCAGCCCCAGGCCGATGATGAGCGAGCCGAGCGAGATCTTGTGCAGGCCAATGCCCCAGTAGTACATACCCAAAAAGGTCAACGCCAGCACCAGCGGAATGGTGATGCCCACCACCAGCCCCGGCCGCATGTCCACGTAGTAGCGCTTGAACCAGGGCTGGGCGCCGCTGCGCCGGTGCAGCCCCAAGCTGATGAAGCTGACCGCCAGCACAATCACTATGGCCTCGATCAGCACCGAGACAAACTCGTTGACCGACTTGGTGACCGCATTGGGCTGGTCTTGCACGTTGACCAAGCGGACCCCGGCTGGCAACCGGGCACCGGTGCGCGCGGTGGCGGCCTCCAGCGCCTGGCCCAGCGCAATGATGTCGCCACCCTTGGTCATCGACACGCCGAGCGCTATCACCTGCCGGCCCTGATGCCGCACCTTGACGCTGGCCGGGTCCACATAGTCGCGCCGGATCTCGGCAATGTCACCCAGACGCATCTGGTTGCCCGAACTGCCCCGGATGGGCATGGCGGCGAGTTGTTCCACCGCGGTGAATTGGCCTGCCACCCGCACCTGCAACACGTCCAGCGGGGTCTGCAGGGTACCGGCGCCTTCCACCGCGTTTTGCTGGCCGAGCTGGGCCAGCACCTGGTTCATGTCCAGCCCCAATTGAGCCAGCCGGCGCTGCGAAATTTCGATGTAGAGCTTTTCGTCCTGCACGCCAAAGAGCTCCACCTTGTTGACATCGGGCACGCGCAGCAGCTGCTGGCGCACATCGTCGGCGAAGGCTTTGCTCTCGGCCAGGCTGAAACCGTCGGCCTCCAGCGCGTAGATCACGCCATAGACGTCGCCAAACTCGTCATTGAAAAACGGCCCCTGCACGCCGGCCGGCAGGGTCTGGCGCATGTCGCCCACCTTTTTGCGCACCAGGTACCACAGGTTGGCCACATCGGACGCTTTGCTGGAGTCTTTCAGCTGGAACAGGATGGTGGTCTCGCCGGGCTTGGAGTAGCTGCGAATCTTGTCGGCGTAGGGCACCTCTTGCAGGGTGCGCTCGATCTTGTCGGTCACCTGCTCGGCCATTTGCTGTGCCGTGGCGCCGGGCCACACCGCCCGCACCACCATGATGCGGAAGGTGAAAGGCGGGTCTTCGTCCTGGCCCAGCTGAAAGTACGCGGCCAGGCCGAGCACCATCAGCACCAGCATCAGGTAACGGGTGAGGGCGCCGTGGTCTAGCGCCCATTTGGAGAGGTTAAAGCGCTCGGGCTTGTTGGGCTGGGTCATCACAGCCTCACTTCGCGGCGCTGGCGGCGGTGGCAGCAGCGGGCGCCGACGCCGGGCTTGCTACTGTTTGTGTAGCTGCAGGCCCAACAAATACGGGGGCTACAGCCTGTTTTTCTTTATAAACCGTGACTTTCTGGCCGGGCGACAGCACGTGCACCCCGGCCACCACCACCTGCATGCCGGGCTGCAGGCCGGCAGCGACTACGACCTCGTTGCCGTCGGCGGTGGCAATCTGCACCGGTTGCAGCCGCACCGTCATGCTGGCGCTGTCCAGCACCCAGACCGCCGAGGTTTGCCCATCCTGGCGAAAGGCGCTGGTGGGCAACTTGATCACCGGCGCACCGCCGCGGGCAAAGGCCTGCGGCAAGACCGACACCGTGCTGCCCAAGGGCGGCGCACTGCGGGCGTCGATGGCGACCTTGACGCCAAAAGTGCGCGTCACCGGGTCGGCCATGGCCGCCACCTCACGGACCACGCCCTTGATGGCCGCGCCACCCGACCACCCCCGCACATCGACGCTGGAGCCGGTTTTGATCTGCAGCACCTTGTCTTCGGGCACGGCAAACACCACGTCGCGCGCACCATCCTGCGCAATGCGCAGCACCGGCGTGCCGGCCGCCACCACCTGGCCGACCTCGGCCTCTACCGCCGTGACCACGCCAGACACGTCGGCCAGCAGCCGGGTGTAAGCGGTCTGGTTGCCCTGACCTGCCAGCTGGGCCTGGGCCTGCTCGAGTTGGGCCTGCGCTGCCTTGAGGCTGGTCTCGCGGCGGTCTAGTTCGGCGCTGCTGATGAAATTTTGCTCACGCAGGTCTTTGAAGCGCTTGAAATCGGCCGCCGCCAGGTCACGGTTGGTGGCGGCAGCGTTGACCTGAGCACGCGCGGCATCGGCGGCGAGTTGGTAATCCTGCGGGTCGAGTTGGGCCAGCACATCACCAGCGCGCACACGCTGACCAGGCTCTGCCTGCCGGCGCACCAGCTTGCCGGCCACCCGAAAGCCCAGGCGCGACTCGACCCGGGCCCGCACTTCACCGGCAAACTCGGCGCTGGAGCCCATATTGCCCAAACTCACGGTGACGAGTTTGACCGAGCGCACAGGCTCTTCGGTGGGCGCTGGACGGGAGCAAGCGGCCAAAAACAGGGTGGCGCAGAACAAGGCGGCTGCGCTTCGGATAGACAAGTTGGACATGGTCAGACGGGACGACGGGTTGGTAACAGACAGGTCAGACAGCAAGCTACTGACCAGATGGTTAGTAATTTAGTTGAAAAGCTAAAGCCTGTCAAGTTTGAGGGCAAATCTTGGGGCGAATCTGAGTGCAAAATCCGGCGATGTCCGCCACCGCCTCATTTGCTGCACCCATCACGCATTACGAGAATTTTCCGGTCGCGTCCTGGCTTTGCCCGGCCCGGCTGCGGGCACCCATTGGCGCGATCTACCACTTTGCCCGCACTGCGGATGATCTGGCCGACGAGGGAGAGGCCAACCCAGCCGAGCGGTTGCAAGCGCTGTCACGCTACCGCCAGGCGCTGCAGGCTGCAGCCGACGGGCCGCCCGTGGCACCAGACCAAGCCTGGGCCTGGGTGTTTGCGCCGCTGCAGCAGGTGATCAAGACCCATCAACTGCCAACCCAGCTGCTGCACGACCTGCTCGACGCTTTTGTGCAAGATGTGGAAAAAACCCGAGACGGCGCCGGCTATGCCGACCAAGCCGAGCTGCTGGCCTACTGCGCCCGGTCGGCCAACCCGGTCGGCCGCTTGCTGCTGCACCTGTATGGTGTGACTGAGCCTGCGGCCCTGCAGAACAGCGACCTGATTTGTACCGCGCTGCAACTGATCAACTTTTGGCAAGACCTGAGCGTGGACATCCCACGCGGGCGCTTCTACCTGCCGCAGACCGACTGCGACCGCCACGGCGTGACACAGACCATGCTGCTGACACGCCAAGCGACGCAGAGCACTACTAATTTAATAGCAGAACAAGCAGCAGCAGCAAGGGCTGGCATGCGAAAAGGCTCTGAACTGGTGCGCAGCATTCCGGGGCGGGCCGGCTGGGAGCTGCGGCTGGTGGTGCAAGGTGGGCTGCGCATTCTGGACCGCATAGAGGCGCTGGAATTTGCCACGCTGCAAACCCGCCCCACCCTGCGCCGGCGAGATCTGGCCCTGATGGCTTGGCGCGCGCTGTGGATGTAACAGGCTGTGGATGTAACAATTAGGTCATGAGCCCAGAGCAGTACGTCCAGCAGAAAGCCGCCGCCTCAGGCAGCAGTTTTTACTACGCTTTCTTGTTCCTGCCGCCGCCACGCCGGGCGGCTATCACCGCTTTTTATGCCTTTTGCCGCGAGGTGGACGACGTGGTGGACGACACGCAGGACGCGGGCGTGGCCGCCACCAAACTGGCCTGGTGGCAGACTGAAGTGGCCAAGGCCTTCGCAGGCAGCCCCAGCCACCCGGTGATGCGGGCACTGATGCCGCTGGCGCCCGACCACGGCATCGAGCAGCGCCACTTGCAAGCCGTGATTGAAGGCTGCCAGATGGACCTGGC
>RFWA01000016.1 GCA_009922295.1 Betaproteobacteria bacterium | reverse complement strand
CATGGGGTGGAGCAGGTCCGGGCGGCGGAGCGCCGGTAAACGCGCTGGGGGCATGGTCATGGCCAGGTCAAGTGTAGAGTTTGATCTCCCGGTGGGGCTTGACCTGCGTCAAGCTGGAGGTGGCAGCGAGGGGCACTGCATAATCGTTTGCTTTACCGTCGTCAGGACCCACCATGCCACGCCCGATTCTTGCCGAAGCCCAAATTCACCCCGCCATCAGGGAACAGATTACCCGCCACGAGCACGCCATCGTGGAAGAAGTGCAGGCAGCGGTGGCGCACCATGCCGTGGTGGTGGTCGGCATGGCCTCAAACCCCTACCCCAAGAAAGCACGCAAAGCGCTCGACGCCGCAGGGGTAGCGCACCATGACCTCGACTACGGCAGCTATTTCGGCATGTGGCGCCAGCGCAATGCGCTCAAGCTCTGGACCGGCTGGCCCACCTTTCCCATGGTGTTCGTCAAGGGCACCCTGGTCGGGGGTGCCAATGACCTGAACAAACTGATCGCCAGCGGCGAGCTTAAAAAGCTGCTGGCCTCATAAGAAAAGTGGCTCTAAGCCCCGTCACCATTGGGTTGTTAGCTATTGTTTAAATAGCTAGGCCTTCTGGCACGACAAACTCAAGGCTTGGCTTTTGGGCGACCATGGTGCGGCATCGTGCTGGCATCAAACACTTTTTGTTGTTCGGCCGTCAGCGCGGCGTAAAAAACCTTGGTCGCCTCGTCACGCTGATCCATGGCCGCCATGTGCTGGCTACGCAACGCCTTCATGCGCTCCAGCCGCTCGGGTGTCGACAGTTTTTCTAGTGCGTCGGGGTCCGGCCGTTTCGCCATCATGTCAGCCGGCATCTTGTGCGCTGCAAGCAATGTGGTCCAGGCGCCTTCTTGGGCGGGTGTGAGCTTGAGACGGGCCTTGAGTTCGGCGGCGAATTTGTCCATGCGGGCCTGCATCCGGGCCGGGTCCCTATGGCGCATGCCCTCGTGCATACCATCGGCCGGGCCTGCCATCATGGCAGCGTGACCGCCCGGGGGCGGCATTTGCGCCAGCACCGCGAAGCCTGACAGGGCCAGCAGACCGGCCAACAAGGTGGGTTTGAATCGTGAAGCCATGGGGATGTCCTTTGGATTGGGCCTGGTGCTCAGGGATTGGCATCAAGCTGAAAGGCAGTGTCGCCGGACTGTGTAAGCGCAGCGTGCGTCAGCGCTAAGCCTGTGTAAAGTTTCATGAAAAAGCCAGCGCAAATTGGTGGGATGATCGGCGCGGGCTCGCTCAAATCAATTGTCAAGAAGGATGCTTGTGTTCAAAAATGTGATCGTTTACCGGATCGGCACCGGCTGGTCCGCCACCCTGGCGGAAATGGAAGACCGGCTGACTGCCACGCGCTTTGTCGCCTGCGGGCCGAGCCAGGAAAAGTCATCTGGCTGGGTGGAGCCACGCGGTGTGGCGCAGGGTCCGCTGGTGGAGCCGGTGGGGGGGCAACTGGTGCTCAAGATGATGGTCGAAACCCGGGCCCTGCCGGCGTCGGTGGTGAACCGCAAAGCCGAGGAGCGGGTGGCGCAGATCGAGGCCAGCACCGGCCGCAAGCCCGGCAAAAAAGAGATGCGCGACCTCAAGGACGACATCCGTCTGACGCTGCTGCCCATGGCCTTTACCAAATTGGCCAGTATCACGGTGTGGATCGACCGCGAGGCCGGTTGGCTGGTGATCGATGCAGCCAGCCAGAGTCGGGCGGAAGAGGTCGTAGCGGCTTTGGTGGCGGCATTAGATGGCTTCGCCATCACCCTGCTCAACACCCAGATCTCACCCACCGCCGCCATGGCCCAGTGGCTGGACACCCAAGAGCCGCCGGCTGGCTTTAGCGTCGATCGCGAATGCGAGTTAAAGGCCGCCGATGAGTCTCGCGCCGTGGTGCGCTACGCCCGCCATGCGCTTGACACCGAAGAGGTCCGCCAGCATGTGGCCACTGGCAAATTGCCCACCCGGCTGGCACTCACCTGGGCGGGCCGGGTCTCGTTTGTTCTGACGGAGAGCCTGCAACTGAAAAAACTGGCCTTTTTGGAGGGCGTCTTTGAAACCTCTGGCGCCGAACGGGCCGACGGCTTTGACGCCGATACCGCCATCGCCACCGGCGAATTGCGCAAGCTGCTGCCCGATCTGATCGAGGCGCTGGGGGGCGAGGTGGTCGTCGGCTAAGGCTGGGCTCAGGCCGCTGGCAACCCCAGGCCTGTCATCTCGACTGACACCTGCTGCCAGCGCACGTCAAAGTGGCCACGCCCCTTGCCCGTGCCAGCGGCAGCCGCCAGCAGAGCCTGGCGCGTGCCAGCCAGCACGCTGTCAATGACCGGCACGCTGACGTCGGCCTGAATCAGCTGCGCCAAACCGGCCAGGCCCGCGCCGCCCAGGATAATGGCGTCTGCCCTGAAGTCTTGAACCGCAGCCTGACACGCTGCTGCCAGCAGGGCCTGCGCGGCCACCGGGTCGGCGGCCAGCTGGGCGCCCGTTGGCGTGACGGTGTGGATGCCCGCGAGTTGGTCACCGTAACCCAGCATCTGAGCCAGCCGCGCCAAGATCGGCTGCCACCGCGCGCCCCCCGTGACGATGGCAAAGCGGCCATGAGCGGCCGCCTCGACAAAAGCGGCCTCGGCCAGCCCGGTCACCGGGACAGCGCTGCTGTCCCGCAAGGCCAGCAGACCTGGGTCGCCAAAACAGCCAATCAGCACAGCATCGGGCGCGATTTGACTATGGTCAGCCAATGCGGCAGACCATGTGTCCAGCACCGCGTGCCCGGCCACTGCGTAGCTGGCCTCACAGGCGATGTAAGGCGCACCAAAACGAGCGGTCACGGTCCGCACCCGGCCATCAGCACCGGCTGCGCGCTGCGCGTGGTCCTGCAGCAGTTCACTGACAGAGCGCGAGGTGTTGGGGTTGATGATCAGCAGTTGACGCATACAGTAAGGCTAGCAAATCACCCAGGGTCAGCCAGACCCTGGGCTCAGGCCGGCCGGCGACCCTGTTTTTGGCGGCGGCCCAGCCAAGAAGCCAACCCCAGCGCAAGAGCCATGACCAGAAACGATACCACGGTGGTTACCGTGCCCAAAGCATAGATGGCGGGGGTGGTCACGGTAGTCGTCAGGCCCTGCAACTCCAAGGGCAGCGTGTTGACATCGCCAATCGCCTGCGAGGTACGGGCAATTTCGTCCCAACTCAGCGTAAAACCGAACATGCCGACCCCGACCACGGCCGGACCGATCAAGGGCAGCACCACGTGGCGAAAACCTTGCCATGGCGTAGCACCCAAGTCGCGCGCAGCCTCCTCGTAGGCAGGATTAAAGCGATTGAACACGGCAAACATGATGAGCAGACCAAACGGCAGGGTCCAGGTCAGGTGTGCACCCAGCGCGGACGTAAACAGGCCGAGCGCCGTGCCATAGCCCTCCAGCGTACTGGCCATGCCCAGCAGCTCAAGCACCTTCTTGAGGCCGCTGTCGAGCAGGCGAAATTCCAGGCCGATACCCAGCGACACGATGATGGACGGCATGATCAGGCTGGCCACGACGATATAAAACAAAGTGTTACCGCCAGACAGGCGTTTGCGGAAGGCCAGCCCGGCCAACACGGAAAAGACCACGGTGATGCTCATCACGGCCAGCCCCAGCGCCAGGGAGCGACGCAGGGCGGCGCCAATGTCCACCACCCCCAGCCCGGCGGCCAGCTTTTGAAACCAGTGCACAGACAGGCCACGCAGGGGAAAGGTCAGGCCGCCCTCGGGCCCCTGGAAACTCAACACCACAATCACCAGCATCGGGCCGTACATGAAGAGCACGAAGGCAGCAAAAAACAGGGCCAAAGGCCAGAAACCGGGCGCGCGTGGGCTGCGGACCATGTCACAGCTCCTTGCGGATGTCGACCAGGCGGGTCAACGCCCAGATGATCATCAGAACGATGGCAAGCAGGATCACGGCGTTGGCGGCAGCCAGCGGAAACTGCAGGTAGGAGGTCTGCACCTGGATGATCTTGCCAACCGAGGCAATCTGCTGCCCGCCCATCACGCCAATGGTGACAAAGTCGCCCATGACGATGGTGATGACAAAAATCGAGCCGATGATGATGCCGGTGCGCGAGAGCGGGACGATCACATGCCACAGCGTTTGCCAAGCGCTGGCGCCGCTGTCACTGGCGGCTTCGAGCAGGCTGCGGTCAATGCGCATCATCGAGTTGAAGATCGGCACGATCATGAACATGGTGTACAGGTGGACAAAGGCCAGCACCACCGAAAAGTCAGAAAACAGCAACCACTCCACGGGTTGCCCGACCAGGCCGGTGGCCATCAACCCCTGATTGACAAGGCCGTTGCGGCCCAGCAGCGGCACCCAGGAGATCATTCGGATCACATTGGAGGTCCAAAAAGGGATGGTGCACAGGACAAACAGCAGGGTTTGCATGTTGCTGGAGCGCACATGAAACGCCATGAAATAGGACACGGCAAAGCCGATCAGCAGTGTGATCAGCCAAACCAGAAAGCAGAACTTGAAGGTGGACAGGTAGGTTTTGGCGGTGACACACCATTCGCCAGTGTTGCTGCAGCCCTCAAAGATCGCCACGTAATTCTTGAAGGTAAAGTCCGGCAGGAGCTCGTATTCATTGAAATCCCAGAAACTGACCATGAGGATCAAGGCCAGCGGGATCAGGAAAAACAGCACGAACACCGCCGTCAGCGGCGCCGCCTGCCACCAGGCCGCCACGCCCTGACGTGCCACCAACGCGCTGGGCGCTGGCGAGGTCGGGGCGGTGGTGCTCATGGCAACAGGCGGGGGTCTGACGATTAGGCGGCTACAAACTCATTCCATTTCTGGACCATGTAGTTGTTTTCGTCCATCACGGCATTCCAGCAGGCCACCGCGCCCATGCGCGCCTCATAGCTGCCGCCGTCCCGCACTGCGCCGGTCTTGGCCAACACGTCGCCCGTGGGGCTCTTGATGTCCTGCGTGGCTGGCTTGCCTTCCATCCAGTAGGCCCATTCGTAGGCTTCCATCTTGGTCTTGGCGGTTTCCAGCACAGCGCTGTAATAGCCCTGGCGGTTCAGGTAAGCGCCGGCCCAGCCGTCGAGGAACCAGTTGATAAACTCATAGGCGCCGTCGAGCTTTTTGCCCGACAGGGTGGCGGGCAGACCAAAGCCGGCGGCCCAGGAGCGATAGCCCTCCTTGAGCGGCTGGAACACGCAGTCAATGCCCTTGGAGCGAACAGCCGTCACGGCGGGCGACCACATCGACTGGATCACGACCTCGCCGGATGCCATCAGGTTGACTGACTCGTTGAAGTCTTTCCAGAGGCTGCGGAACTGGCCTGCTTTCTTGGCCTCGATCAGGGTCTTGATGGTCAGATCAATTTCCTTCTTGGTCATGTTGCCCTTGTCTGGGTACTTGTACAGACCCATGGCTTCGACCACCATGGCAGCGTCCATGATGCCGATCGAGGGGATGTTCAGGATAGACGCCTTGCCTTTGAACTCCTTGTTCAGCAGCTCGGCCCAGGAGGTGATGGGGCGCTTGATCAGGTCGGGCCGGATGCCCAGGGTGTCGGCGTTGTAGGTGGTCGGAATCAGCGACATGAACTGGGTCGGGCTCTTGGCGAAGACCTTGGACTTTTCACCTTCAAGGAAGATCACCTTCTTGGGGGCCGTGCCTTGGTCACCGATGGTCTTGCCAGCGACTTTGCCGGTGGTGAACACCGACGTGATTTTGTCGGCATTCTTGATGCGCTTGCTGTCAATGCCCTTCAGGTTGCCGGTCGGAACGATCTTTTTCAGCGAGAAGTACTCGGTGTCGATCAGGTCAAAACTGTTCGGCGCGGTCACAGCGCGCTTGGTGACATCATCGGTGGTGACGGCCACGTATTGGATCTCAATACCGGTGTCGGCCTTGAATTTTTCGGCAATGGCCTTGTCCTGGTTCACCGCAGTGCCAAGGTAACGCAGCACGATGGGCTCGGCCGAGTGCACGGCAGGAAATATGCCGCTGGCCAAAATACCAGCCGTGCCTTTGAGCAGGCTGCGGCGCGGCAGGGCACCTAGCGCGGGGGCGGTAACATCAACAGGATGGTCAGACATGGTGAAAACTCCTTGGGGGTTTGAAAAAATCTTCAGTCGAAGACGGGGGTGGAAAACAGGTTAGCAACAACGGTGTTCATGTCATGGCGGTGTCGCTGGACAGTGGGTGTGCTTGCCCAGCCGCCCAAGACAGCTGTACCGATTCACCAACATGAAATGGACGTGCCAGAAACGTCGCCTCTGGCAACATCACCGACCAGTCGGCGTCGCCATCGGTAACGGTTGCCCGGGCGGGTCGGCGCAGGCCGAGTAAGACATAGGTGCCTTGGTATTCAACATCACTGACAACAGCACGCAGACTATTTGGTGCGCTGGCGTCTGAACTCTCCGTTGCGGCCTGAATCTGCATATGGTCATTGCGTACCCCCACGCGTCCGGAGGGGGTCTCAATCACGTTGTGGCCGCCCATAAAGCGAGCGGTGAACTCACTCTTGGGGTAGTTGTAAATCTGGTGCGGCGTGCCCACCTGCTCAATCCGGCCCTGGTTCATAACCACCATCATGTCTGCCAAGGCCATGGCCTCTTCCTGTGAGTGAGTCACATGAATGAAGGTCAAACCCAATTCTTTTTGCCAGCGGCGCAACTCCGACCTCATCTGGATCCTCAAAAAGGGGTCGAGCGCGGACAGTGGCTCATCGAGCAGCAACACGCGCGGCTCAGTGATCAGGGCGCGCGCCAAGGCTACCCGTTGCTGCTGCCCACCTGAAAGCTCGGCCGGTTTGCGGTTGGCCAACGCACCCATCGCGACGCGTTCTAGCAGTTGCTGGGCGCGATCTTGCCGCTGCGCCTTGTCAATGCCTTTCATCCTCAGGCTAAAAGCTACGTTATCGAGCGCGCTGAGGTGGGGGAACAGGGCAAAACTTTGGAACATCATGGCCGTGCCGCGTGCCGCTGCAGGCAAATCGGTGATGTTTCGGTTATCCAGCAAGATGTCGCCACTGGTGACGGTTTCATGCCCCGCAATCATGCGCAAGGTTGTGCTTTTGCCACAGCCTGAGGGCCCTAGCAAACAACAGTAACTGGCACCGGGGATACGCAAGTGGATGTTGTCAACCGCGGCAGGGCCCTCCGCAAAGCGCTTGCTAACAGCCACCAGTTCGATGGCGGCGGGCAAAGACAGGGGTGTGGCAGCAGACATACTGCCGAATTTGCAATTTACGGGCCAACTTTGTGTACGAGTGGCCACTTATTTTGCACACAATATGGCACGCAGTTGGTGCGCCGGCGCACATTTTTGGTGTTTTGGCGGCGATGGCACCATGCTGGCGCACCATACTGGCGGCGCTAACCGCCGCTGTAGCTAGCCTGGTGCTACGTGCTAGCGGGTGGTCGGGTTACTGCGTACCCCTCTTCACCTATCGCTTCCGCCAAAGCCGTCCAGGGCTTTTCCGAGTCGACTTCAACCCGACCCGCTGGACGATTGATGCTAACGGTCGCATGGGCGTCAAGCGCCTGCACGGCGCGAGTGACGGCTTTTTCGCAGTGACCACAGGTCATCCCGCTGACAGAAAACAGGTGTTGCAAAATAAGTTCCTCGCTATGGGTTTAGCGCCCAAGAAGTTCTGTACTTCCCTGCGCAGGGTCAAGCACGTTTGTAGCAGAATTGACGTCGACCGCTGGAAAAGGTTTAGGCTAGGGCCCCATGATCCCACTTTCTTGTTTGGCGCCAGAGGCGCCCGCCGTACCCCCTGCCAGTCTGGATATCGGCATCGGTGGCATGACCTGCGCCTCCTGTGTGGCAAGGGTGGAGAAAGCCCTGCTGAAAGTGCCAGGCGTTAACTCAGCTGGCGTCAACCTGGCCACCGAGTCAGCACGGGTGCTGGTCTCTGCCGACGGGCCCACTGAGGCACGCTTGCGCCGCGCCATTCGGGATGCCGGTTACGAGCCCCGCGCGGCCGACACCGTGATGCAGTCTCCGCCAGCGACTGCCTGGGCTGGTTTTGCGCCGGTAGGTATCGGCATGGCCTTGTCGTTGCCACTGGTGCTTCCGATGCTGCTGGGCGCCCTCCCCGAGGCATTATTGAACCAAGTGGGCATGCACCAGATGTTGCCAGCCTGGTTGCAATGCCTGTTAGCCACGCCGGTTCAGTTTGTTCTCGGCGCCCGTTTTTACCGTGCGGGGTGGCATGCACTGCGGGCCGGAAGCGGCAACATGGATTTGCTGGTGGCCATTGGGACCAGTGCCGGCTGGGCTTTGTCGATGTGGTTATGGCTGAGCGCGCCAGAGGGTGCCATGGTTCACCTGTATTTTGAGAGCTCGGCTGTGGTCGTCACCTTGGTATTGTTAGGCAAGTGGTTGGAAACGCGGGCTAAACAACAAACCACGGCCGCGATCCGTGCACTGCACGGGCTGCGGCCAGCCGTGGCCCATTTGCTGGGTCGCGATGGCGAGCTTGATGTGCCCATTGAGGAGGTGCTGGTGGGTGATCGGCTTGCGATCAAGCCTGGCGAGCGGGTTCCGGCAGATGGTGTATTGCTGGACGGACAAACCGAGGTTGATGAATCCATGCTCACCGGCGAGCCCCTGCCTGTCACTAAGACGGCCGGTGCCAAGCTGACAGGGGGTTCCATCAATGGCGATGGCCGCATCGAGCTGCGGGTCACCGCAGTCGGTCAGGAAACCGTGCTGTCGCGCATCATCAGGCTGGTGGAGAATGCGCAAGCCGCCAAGGCACCCGTCCAGCGACTGGTCGATCGAGTCAGCAGTGTGTTTGTGCCGGTGGTTATTGTGCTGGCGGCGATAACACTGTCCGCTTGGTGGCTGACGGGTCATCCCTTTGAGCAGGCTTTGATCCATGCCGTGGCGGTGCTGGTGATTGCCTGCCCCTGCGCACTCGGTCTGGCAACGCCAGCGGCGATCATGGCCGGCACTGGCGTCGCCGCCAAATATGGCATTTTGATCAAGGATGCACAAGCCCTGGAACTCGCCCACCGGGTCGACATCATCGCTTTCGACAAAACTGGTACCTTGACAGTGGGTCAACCTCGGCTGCTGGGCATTTATGTCAAGCCTGATGCGCTGATCGCAGCGGCTCAGCCGCCTGACCCCAAGCTCTTGCAAATTGCTTCTGCAATTCAGAATGGAAGTGAACACCCGCTCGCAGCAGCTGTTATGGTGGCTGCGCGAGCAGCCGGTTTGAGCATCACCACCGCCAGCCAAGTGAGCGCGGTGCCTGGTCGCGGTACTCTGGGCACCGTGGCTGACCAAGCGTACAAAGTTGGCAGCTTGCACTGGATGGTTTCACTTGGGCTTGATCTGGGGCCATGGTTGCCTCTGTCAACAAAGTTGCAAGAGCAGGGTGCCACCGTATCCGCCCTGGTGAGCGAAAGCGCCTCTGGCTTGGAACTGTGCGCCCTATTGTCTTTTGGCGACGAACCCAAACCTGGCGCCAAGGAAGCCTTGGCCGCTTTACGTCAGCGTGGCATACGCACCGTGATGATTTCTGGCGATAACCAGGGGGCGGCCAATGTGATGGCCCTGCGCCTTGGCCTTCGACCTGATAAGGGCGAGGTGATGGCCAATGTCCTGCCGGGTGAAAAAGCAGATCGGGTTCAGGCGCTCAAAGCGGGCGGTCACACCGTGGCCATGATCGGCGACGGTATCAATGATGCGCCGGCCCTGGCAGCAGCTGATGTGGGTATGGCCATGGGCAACGGCACCGATGTTGCCATGCATGCGGCTGGCATTACGCTTATGCGCGGTGACCCTGCATTGGTAGCTGCCGCATTGGCAATTTCTGATCGGACTGTCCGCAAGATCCGTCAAAACCTGTTTTGGGCCTTTGTTTACAACGTGGCCGGTATTCCTTTGGCCGCACTGGGTTTTCTTAACCCGGTATTGGCTGGTGCTGCCATGGCCATGAGTTCTGTCAGTGTGATGAGCAATGCCTTGTTGCTTAAACGCTGGAAACCCTGAAACCTCTTCGGTTTCAGCACGGGTTAGCGAGAATCAGGCAACTCTATTTTCACTTCCAGCACTTCAAGGTTGTCCTGCCGTTCCAGATTGACCTTGATGTCTGCGGGATTGATCTTGATGTATTTGCTGATGACAGCGACCAAATCACGCTGCAAATCCTGTAGGTAATCAGGCTCAGCCGCATTGCGGCCGCTGCGCTCGTGGGCCAGGATGATCTGCAGCCGTTCTTTCGCAACGCTGGCTGTTTTCTTTTTTTCACCCAGCAAAAAAGAGAGAAATGACATGGTCTTACTTCCCGCCAAAAAGTCGCTTCAACAGACTCTGTTTGGGCGCTTCCGTGAACCTCATTGGCTTGTCGGCACCGAGAAAACGATCGATGACGTCTTTGTAAGCCTCTGACACATCGCTGCCCTGCATGTGCACGGCCGGTACACCCTGGTTTGAAGCCTGTAGCACCGATTCACTTTCCGGAATGACACCAATCAGCTTGATGCGCAAGATGTCCTGAATATCTTCGAGTGACAGCATCTGGCCCTGGTTGACGCGTGCCGGGTTGTACCGGGTGATGAGCAAATGCTCCTTGACCGGCTCTAAACCTTCAATGGCCCGTTTTGTCTTGCTCGCCAACATGCCCAGAATGCGATCTGAATCCCGCACCGATGACACTTCAGGGTTGGTCACCACCAGCGCCTCATCGGCAAAGTGCATGGCCATCAAAGCGCCAGTTTCAATGCCCGCCGGTGAATCACAAACAATGTACTCAAAGTCCATGGCGGCCAGGTCGTTAAGAACCCGTTCTACGCCCTCTTGTGTCAAGGCATCCTTGTCACGGGTTTGCGAGGCCGCCAGCACAAACAGCCCCTCGCAACCCATGATCAGGTCAAGATTACGCAAGCCAACATCAAAATCGATCACCGCCGTTTTGTGGCCGCGCATGGCCAGTCCAGTTGCAAAACTGGCACTGGTTGTGGTTTTGCCAACACCACCCTTACCGGAGGTGATCACAATAATTTTTGCCATGGATTTACTGTTCTTTCAATAAGAAATGGTCAGGGCGTTGATCAACAACTTGTCCTGCCCGTCATTGCTCAATTGCACTTGCGCCGGCTTGCCATGAACGTTGGCTGGCAAGGGATTTTCACTGGTACGGTACACACCCGCTATTGATATCAGTTCGGGTTCCAAAGACAATGAAAAAATACGCGCATTCACATTGCCACTGGCTCCTGCCATAGCCTTACCACGCAGCGGTGCGTAAACATGGATGTTACCGTCTGCCACCACCTCTGCCCCTTGGTTCACCATGGCCAATACCACCAGATCACAACCCCGGGCATACACTTTCTGTCCGGAACGCAAAGGTTTGTCGATGACCATTGTGGGTATGGCCGATGGCCGCGGCACGCCACTTGGTAAGGTTGTCGAAGGTGCAGTAAGCGCTGTAGGTGCCACTGCTGTTGGCACCTGCTCGGGAGATGAGCGAACAAGCTCTGGTTCAGCCCAACCTAAGCCTAAACTCTGCGCCATGCCAAGCCAGGATTGGTGCGCAGCGCGCAGAGCAACCGGCGCCAATCGGCAGGCTTTCAACACAGTCAACAAAGTAGACAGATCCTCAACCGGAACTTCTGGCAGCCATTGCAATACGTCGATGACTACAGGGTCTTGATCAAAAAATTCAGGGTTTTCACCTGCCTTACCGTACTGCTCTAACAAGTCTTGGCACAACTTTTCAAGGTTGTTGGTTTTGACGATCAAAGCAAGCGCGGCGAGCCGCGTACTTTTTATTTCAAAGCTTGGGATGGGTGCGTCAGTCGCGGCGCTGGAAGTAGAAAAAGACATGCGTCTGCGTAAAGGATCGGTAACTGCAACAAGAGGCGGCAAAGGCTGGCACTAACCCTGCTGAAGACAGAATCGAAGTTTACTTGAAGCGTGCAGCTCGATGGCAGTTCATTCGTTTTTCTTTACCTAGTCATTGAGAAAATTTTTGATTTTTCAGGTAGAGCGTGATGACACAGTCTTCTCTCTTGTAATGTCTTTAAAAGAGATAGTAGTAGTAGATAAGGACATTGACACACTGTTGACAAGCGTGCCAAACCCTTATCAATCAAGCACTTAAAGAGCACAGAACCATGTGCACGCGACCCGGGTTTGTGTCTTCGTTGTTATGAACAACTTGGCATCGTTGGTATGTGCTGTGGATAACTACTCAGTTGTTCTTGTTTTGTACACAGCCTTGTACCTTGACAAACGCCAAGCAATTGCAAGGGAATTGGATCTGGTTGACCTCAGTCAAAGTGCTGATGTTCAGCGACTGGCATGCTGGTGATCAACCGGAGACCGATCATGGTGCATGAAAGTATGCGAGTCATTGTTGATGAGCACAGCGCGTTGAGCGCCATGTTGCGATCTTTGATCATGATGATGGACAGAGGACCAGCGGAAGATAGGGATCAATTTTTTGATGTGTTGCGGGCCATGTTGTTTTATGTGGATGAATTTCCTGAGCGTCTGCATCACCCCAAAGAATCAACCCTGCTGTTTCCCAGAGTTGCGCTTTTGGCACCACAAACTCAAGAGACAATTCGGCGGCTTGACCACGATCACGCCAAAGGAGAAGCTTCGGTTCGTGAGCTGCAGCATCTGCTGCTGGCCTGGGAGCTGCTGGGTGAATCACGAAGGTTTGTCTTTGATCACACTGTGCGAGCCTATTGTTTGTTCTACTTGGACCATATGAGACTGGAAGAGACCATCATCTTGCCAGCAGCGCAAAAAATGTTGACGGAGGCAGATTGGAATGCACTTGATGAAGCTTTTGTACTCAATGTTGATCCCTTGGCTCAGAAGAGCATGCGAGACCCAAGTTTTGACTTGCTGTTTAGCCGTATCGTGATGCCCTATCTCAACCGTCCTGGTCTGAGCAGCATGTGCTGCGCTTGGCATTGGCGTTGTCGGCAGGCGCGGCATTGTCTTTGGGCATTACCCGATTTGCCTATGGTCTCTTGCTGCCTACCATGCGGGCTGATCTAGGCTGGTCCTATACCTTGGCCGGCGCCATGAATACCGTTAATGCGCTGGGCTATCTCTTGGGCGCCATGATGATGCCCCGCCTGATGCGGGTGTATGGCCCTTCTAGGCTGCTGTGGCTAGGGGCTGTTTTAGCCAGCAGCTTTATGGGTCTGAGCGGTTTTTTCACCGATGCAGGAGCCTTGTTGTTGCAGCGCCTTTTGGCTGGCATGGCCAGTGCCCTGGTTTTTATTGCCGGTGGCCTGCTGGCGGCACGTTTAGGTACGGTACATCCTCAGCGCAGCGGACTGGTGATTGGTTTGTATTACGGTGGTACTGGTTTTGGTATCGTGGTCTCTGCCCTGCTGGTGCCGCAGGTGTTGGTCTGGGCTGACCAGCAGGTGCACAGTTGGGCCTGGGCCTGGTGGGTACTGGCCATGGTCTGCATGTTGGCCACCTTTTTACTGCTGTGGCCGGCCCGCTTGTTGCAGCGCCTGGCACCGTCGGTGGTAACGGGCGCTAACCCAACAAACTTGTTTCGGTGGCGATCGTTTGTGTTTGGCTTGGCCGGTTACGGCATGTTCGGGGTGGGTTACATCGGCTACATGACCTTTGTGATCGCTCTGCTGCGTGAACAGGGTGCTGGGGACACGGCCATTACGGTGTTTTACGCCTTGCTGGGGCTGGCGGTGTTGGTTTCGTCCCGCATCTGGGCCGGTCTGTTGGACCGCTACAAGGGCGGCCAGGTGCTGGCCTTGCTCAATGCCCTGTTGGGCTTAGCGACGCTGTTGCCAACACTGAGCGCCCATTGGGCTGTGATATTGGTGTCCGGGCTGCTGTTTGGCGCGGTGTTTTTGTCTTTGGTGGCGTCGACCACCGCGTTGGTGCGGCACAACTTGCCGCCATCAGACTGGGGCAACGGCATCAGCGCCTTCACCATCGTGTTTGCATTTGGCCAGATCGTCGGACCGACCGTGGTGGGTTGGATCGCCGACGGGCCAGGTGGATTGGCGCGTGGGATGGTATTTTCGGCAATAGCTTTAGGGGTGGGCGCCGGATTAGCCTGGCGGCAGCGTCCCCTGGTCAGCTCAGAAGGCCCTCCGCGCGCAGTGCGGCCTGTACCCCCGGCCGCGCCCGGCTCCGTGCCATGAACTCGCCCAAACGGGGTAACGCAGAAATATCAACACCAACCAGGCGGCACCATCCGACCACAGTGAAAAGATAAGCATCGGCCACGGTGAACTGTTGCCCCATCAGGTACAGATGCTCAGCGAGTTGGCCCTCTACCCACTGCAGACGCCCACCTAGCCGGGTGCGTGCTGCGGCTTTAACCTCGTCTGGCATACCGGGGTTGAACAAGGGAGAAAAGCCTTTGTGCAATTCGGTGCCGATAAAGGTCAGCCACTCTTGCAGCTTGTAGCGCTCAAAGGTACCGGCCGCGGGTGCCAGTTGCTTTTCAGGCGCCTGGTCGGCAATGTATTGCACGATGGCGGGGCCTTCACGCAGTTGGCGGCCGTCGTCGAGCACCAGCAAAGGCACGTAGCCAAGTGGGTTGATGCTGTAATAGTCGGTGCCGTCTGCCAGCTTGTGGGTTTTGGTGGGCGCGGCTATCGCCTCGAAGGCCAGTCCTGCTTCGTGCAGGGCAATGTGGGGTGACAGGGAACAGGCGCCGGGGGAGTAGTAAAGCTTCATGTGCGGATGCTACCGGATTTTGTAGCGACGCTGAGATAATGACGCCTGATATCTATAGACCGCCATTAGCAGAGTGCATCCATGACCACATCCATCCCGCCGGCCGCGCCCACAAGCGAACTCTTTACCCTCGGTCAGTTGTGGCGCCCGCTGGTCGCTATGACCCTGGTCATCGTGGTGTCCAACATTGCTGTGCAGTTCCCCATCAATCAGTGGCTGACCTGGGGTGCTTTTACCTATCCTTTTGTGTTCCTGGTGGCTGACCTGACCAACCGGGCCGTGGGCGCCCAGGCGGCACGTCGTGTGGCCTGGCTTGGCCTGTTGCCGGCCTTGTTGCTGTCGGCCTGGTTTGCCAATTGGCACATCGCGCTGGCTTCGGGCACCGCGTTCATCTTGTCGCAGTGGATGGACATCGCTGTTTTCAACCGCTGGCGCAGCCAGTCGTGGTGGAAGGCGCCCTTTATGGGCTCGGTGGTGGCCTCGGTGGTCGACACCCTGGTGTTTTTCTCCATCGCCTTTTATGCCAGCGAGATGAACTGGATGATGTTGGCCGCGGGCGACCTGGCCATGAAGTGGCTGATGGCGGTGCTGTTGCTCGCACCTTACCGTTTGATGCTGCCTCGCATCGGCCTGTGGGTTCCGCAGGCGCGCTGAGCGAGCCATTGGGCTTCAGGCGCTGCGGCCCAGGATCAGATCTACAGCCTTTTCAGCAATCATGATGGTCGGCGCGTTGGTGTTGCCTGTGGTGACCTGTGGCATGACCGAGGCATCCACCACACGCAGCCGGTCTATGCCGTGCACACGCAGCGCGCTGTCCACCACCGCCAGCCTGTCGCTCGCCGGCCCCATTTTGCAACTCCCACAGGGGTGGTACTCGGTGTCTGAGTGCTGGCGCAGAAACTGGGTTACGGCTTTGGGGTCTTGGCGTACAAACGGGTAAAGCATGGCGCCACGGTACGGCGCCAGCGCCGGGCTTTGCATGATGTCATAGCCTAAGCGGGCACCTTGCGCTAGGGTGGCGACATCTTGCGGATCTGCCAGAAACTGCGGGTCGATCAAGGGGGCATCCTGTGCGCGGGTGCTTTGCAGGGTGACCTGGCCCCGGCTTTTGGGCCGCATCAGCGTCACGTGCAGGGTGTAGCCGTGGCCCAGGTGGTTTTTGCGGGTGTGGTCGTCCACAATGCCAGTGCACAGCGCTAGCTGGATATCTGGCGCAGGTGCAGCCGGGTCAGTTTGTAAAAAGCCCTGTGTTTCGGCCACATTGCTGGTGATGATGCCCCGGCGCTCACTGCGCCACTGCAAAATCCCTCTCACGATGGCGCCCAGTCCGGCGGCGGACAGGCCAAAGGTGGCGTCCGAGCGTCGGGTGCGGTAGATCAATACGCTGGTGATGTGGTCATGCAGGTTTTGCCCCACACCGTTCAGGCCGTGCACCACCGGCAGGCCCAGAGCCTGTAGCGCAGGCGCAGGCCCTATGCCGGACAGCATCAGCAGCTGCGGTGAGCCGAATGCGCCACCAGCCAGCAGCACCTCGCGCCTCGCCCGTACCTGCTGCAGTGTGCCGCCCTGTAGGTAGTCAGCCCCGACAGCTTGGCGGCCCTCCAGCAAAATTCGCTGAGTGTGGGCCCCGGTGATGACCTGTAGGTTGGGCCGACCCAGGTGCGGCGTCAGATAGGCTTTTTGGGTCACCTGTGCCGGCGCGTAGCCAAGCTGCCGTTCCCCGTTGTAGTCGGGCGTGGCAGGCAGGCCCTGCTCGGCACATGCGGCTTCAAAGGCTTTGTTCAGCACACTCGGGCTGCGCAGGTAGCTGATGTTCAGCGGGCCGCCGCTGCCGTGGTAGTCGGTAGCGCCAAAACACTCGCTGTGCTCGGCCCGTTTGAAGTAGGGCAGCACGGCGTCAAAGCCCCAGCCCAAGTTGCCGAGTGAGGCCCAGTGGTCGTAATCAAAACGGTTGCCGCGGGTGTAGACCATGGCGTTCACCGAGCTGCTGCCGCCCAGCACTTTGCCGCGTGGCTGGTAGCCCCTGCGGCCGTTGAGCCCGGCCTGAGGCACGGTCTGGTAGCGCCAGTTGTGCAGCCCAACCGCCGCTGTAGCGGCAAAGCCCAGGGGCGCGCGGATGAAGACCGAGTCGTCCGAGCCACCGGCCTCTAGCAGGCAGACGCTGACGCCGGGGTCTTCGGACAGGCGCCCGGCCAGCACGCAGCCTGCGGAGCCACCGCCAACAATGATGTAGTCAAACTCTGTCATGTTGCAGCTCAGGTGCGGTAGCTGGGGTCGGTTCGGTCTAGCTTGCGCAGCAGTGCCGGCCAGACGAGGCCTGCGCCCAGCCCGGCCGTAACGACCTTGAGCACGCTGCCAATGCCGGCCACGATGGCGGGGTTGACCTGGGTCAGTTCGCCACCAGCCTGTGCGTCGATCTGGATGCGGCAGGTGTTCTCAAAGGTGTACATCGCCAGAAAGGCATCGGCGATGGTCTTGCCTACCGTTAAAAGACCATGGTTACGCAGCATCAGGTAGTTGGCCTCACCCAGGTCTGCCTGCAAGCGCGGTTTTTCATCGTCCCGCAGCGCCACGCCCTCGTAATCA
>RFWA01000150.1 GCA_009922295.1 Betaproteobacteria bacterium | reverse complement strand
TCAATGCCATGGAAGTTGACATTGACCGCGAACTCTCCAGCATCATCGCGCGTCGACAACCGACGGCGCGTGATTTGCGGTTGCTGATTGCCATCTCTAAAACGACGGCAAATCTAGAGCGGGTCGGGGATGAGGCTGAAAAAATTGCGCGCATGGTGCGTTCCATCATAGACAGTGGTGCACCGCGCTCTCTGCCTTCGCTCGAGTTGCGGGTGGCTGCAGATCTTGCGTCTGGACTGCTGCGCAAAGCACTTGATGCGTTCGCCCGTCTGGACACACATGCGGCTGTGTCAATTTTGAAAGAAGATGACCAAATCGATCGTGAATTTGACGGTTTTGTGCGGAAGTTGGTGACCTACATGATGGAAGACCCACGGATGATCTCACCCAGCTTAGACTTGCTTTTTCTTGCTAAAGCCATTGAGCGTATTGGCGACCACGCCAAAAACATTGCTGAGTTCATCATCTATGTGGTCAAAGGCGCGGATGTGCGTCACACGTCGATGGAACAAATTGAATCGGTGGTGAAATGAGGCAGCAACCCGGCGTGCTGATTGTTGAGGATGAGCCGGCAATTGCTGAGTTAATTGCCGTAAATTTGCGGCATAACGGCTTCAGACCGATTTGGGCCATGGACAGCACGTCGGCCCAATGCGAGCTCGATGCAGTTCTGCCGGACGTCATTTTGCTGGACTGGATGCTGCCCGGCGAAAGTGGGCTGACCCTGGCCAAGCGATGGCGTGCCAACCCTCGTACCAAAGCCGTCCCAATTATTATGCTCACTGCACGTGGTGATGAGATAGATCGTGTGGCTGGGCTCGATGCGGGCGCCGACGATTACATTGCCAAACCATTTTCCACAAAGGAATTGTTGGCCCGTGTGCGCGCTGTCCTTCGACGCCGAGCGCCTGAACAGGTCGGTGGTACGGTGGCGATTGCTGGTTTGTCACTCGACGCGTCGACCTACAGAGTGACTTTCATGGACCAGATGTTGAAGTTGGGTCCGACCGAGTTCAAGTTATTGCACTACTTTATGAACCATGCTGAGCGTGTACACAGCCGCTCACAGCTCCTGGACAAGGTTTGGGGAGATCATGTCTTCATTGAAGAGCGTACTGTGGATGTTCATGTAAAGCGATTGCGTGAAGCGCTTGGCGCGACTGCTGGCCAAATGATAGAAACCGTTCGCGGTGCTGGTTATCGATTGACGGCGCATGTCACTCCAGTGACTCGTCCACAGGTGAATGCATAAGGTTATCGCTGTCGTGATCGGGCCCGATCCAATACCGGCCGGACCATGATTTGGCGAGTCATTGGTTTTATTGGGTTGCACTTTGTGGGCGGCCTGTTCGGTTGGCTTGCTTTTTCAGACCACTCTTCTGAGGATGCAATGATGGGTGCGCTTGCCGCTGGCCTGGCATGGTTCGTGGCAGACACTTACAGGGGTACTCGTTTGCTGCAATGGGTGCGCACTGGTGATGTAGCGCAGACGGCGCCGGCCAGTGGCTTATGGGGAGAGACTGCTGAACGTGTTCGAAGACTGGTTCGTGTACGTGAGCGAATGACCAGCGAAAGCCAAGACCGGCTGAACGACTTTTTAGGCGCGCTGCAAGCGTCTCCAAATGGTGTAACCCTGCTTGACGTCCAGGGGCGAATTGAGTGGTTTAACCATACGGCTTCCCAGCACTTCGGGCTCGACGCTCGACGTGACATGCAGCAGTATTTTGGTAATTTGGTCCGCGACCCAGGTTTTGCGGCCTATTTGGCAGGCCGTGACTACAGCCATGAATTAGCCGTACCAGGGCGTGCTAGCACGGCCTTACGTCCGGTCAACTTGTCCGTTCAACTTCACCCCTATGGCGAAGGGCGTTTGTTGTTGTTGTCGCGCGACGTGACAGCGGTGCAGCAGGCCGAGGCCATGCGCCGCGATTTTGTGGCTAACGTGTCACATGAAATTCGTACGCCGCTGACGGTTCTCTCCGGATTTGTCGAGACACTCCAAACTCTGACGCTTACAGAGCCTGAGCGCGAGCGCTATCTGGGAACGATGGCCTTACAGGCGCAACGCATGCAGACGCTCGTCAATGACCTGTTGATGCTCTCGCGGCTCGAGGGTAGCCCGCCGCCGGGTCTGGCAGACTGGGTGTCGATGCCTAACCTGATGGCTGAACTGGAACGCGAGGGGCGTGAGCTGTCGGCCGTGCTATCTGCGAAAGTGAGCAGGGTCGTCACCTTGGTGTTTGAAGTTCAGTGTCAATGCGAGCTGAGTGGGTCAGCGAGCGAGCTCCTCAGTGCGGCCAGCAATCTGGTCAGCAACGCCATCAGGTATACCCCGCCCAGCGGTGAGGTGCATGTGTCTTTGTCTCCGCTACCTGATGGCAATGTTGAGTTTTCTGTGCGTGATACTGGCCCTGGCATTGCCCCTGAGCATATTCCCCGACTAACTGAGCGCTTTTATCGCATTGACCGTAGCCGTTCTCGGGACACTGGCGGGACCGGGTTGGGCCTTGCCATTGTCAAGCACGTGGCACAACGCCACGGGGCGGAGTTGACCATCGCCAGTACGCCAGGTCATGGTTCCAAGTTCAGCATCATCTTCCCGCTAGAGCGCGTGCGTCAGATCGGTTGAGCCTTGCCTACCCGAAGGCAAGGCTCGCGTCTAACGCTGGTAGATCAACAGGTTATCGTTGTTGTCGGTTGGATGGCGTTGCTCTGAGGAAAGGGTCCATGCTGTCAGGTCAAAAGCAGCAGTCGCTGGTCCGATGATGTCCCGGTTGACAATCAGCCAGCGGCATTTTGCCGCGTCGCCGACCGGCTTGATCAACAGTGCGCCGTGGAATTCAAGCGCTGTGATCTGCCCGACGGTCAAGCCTAAGTGGTAAGCACAATCGCCTGGCTGAACTGAGCGCATTGCGAGTAGCGTGCGGTGTACCAGTGGCACGTAGCTGCGTGCGTAGTTCAGGAGAGGCAACCACAGGGTCATGAGCAGTAGCCAGCACAGGGCCGCGCCTCCGGCAGGCAAAACCATGCTTTTCCAGATTGCTGCCCGATGTCGGCCAGCACGCCATTTGACCAACCACAACCAGGCGCCGCTGGCGCCGAGCGCAATGAGAAATGGTGCTCCAGAGAAGCTGGGGACAAAACCTGGTGCGAGGCGCTCCACGTTGGCTGCTGGCTGCCACGGGACGCCGGTTTGCATCGCGACCCAAACCAGCCAAATGACAAAGGCACAACCAGAAAAAAACAGGAGCGTGAACCAGTCAATTAAGGCAGCTACGGTACGCTCAAGTGTGGGTAAGGCAAAGGCTGCCAAGGTGGCAAGAGCCGGCAGCGCGAGCAGCAGTGTGCGTGCGGGTGAGGCCGTGGCGAGGGTAGTCCCCAGGGTGATCAGAACAAACCATAACGGTAAGGCAAGGTGCCGGCTGGGTCGGCTCAAATAGCGCAGCAAATGACGCCGCCATCGCCACAAGGTCCAAAGTGCCAGTGGCCAAGCGGGCCAGGTGAACCAGACGAGAAGGTTTCCGATGCCGAGCCAGGTTTCTCCGGCAGTCGGTGGCAGGGCGATACGCCAACGCCAAAGCTGCAGCGCGCTAGCAATCGATGCCGCCAGCAGCGTCAAGGTGGTTAAAGTTGCAGCCTGAAGTCTGGCCGCACGGACCTCTGCCGGTCCTTCACCTTTGTCGAGCAGCAAGGTCAGCGATCCGCCTAAGCCAAGCAGGACCGCAAGGGTAGGCGCACCCGAGAGCACGAGCCCACCTAAACCGATGGCCGTAGCAAGCAGCGGTAGGCTACGGCGATTGGGAAACGCCGCAAAGCCATAGAATGCCAGCGCGGAAAAACCGAGTTGCGCCAGGATGGGTGTCGTCTCATGGGCGGGTTGTGCTAGCCCGAGGCATGCAATCAGTGCCAATAGGGCGCCATCTGCCAGTGCACGAGCGTAGTCGGTTGGCAGAGCTTCGCCACCAAAGGCAAAGGGTAGCGGCTGCGCCTGAGGACTTCGGGCCAGTTGGTAGGTGCCGTACCATGTCCCCATCAAAGTGACGATCAGCATACCAATAAATGGAATTCTGGCGGCAAAGTCGGCGTCCACCCAGGAGGGGGCCAGTTGTATGGCCCAAGCCCCAAGCCAAAAAGGCAGAAGGGCGTTTACTTCAGGCGAGATGCCCATGATTTGAGGGGACATCCAGGCCGTAGCGCCACTGGCTAATGCCGCCATATAGCCAAAAGCGGTGATGTCGTCAGATCGCCAGGGTGCCCGACCTATGAAGCCGGGCAGAACGTAGGCCAAGCAGAACAGTGCAAGCGCTGCACGCGGCAACCTCCGGACAGCTGCCTGAGCCACGATGGCGGGATTAGGTCGGTTCATGTCGAATAAAAAAAGGCAGCACGGAAAACCGGGCTGCCCTTTCTTGGGAACTGTTTCGCTGGCTTATTTGGCCGCAGTCTTTCCAAAACGATTCCGGAAACGCTCGACTCGGCCGCCCATGTTATCCACCGACTTTTGAGTGCCAGTGTAAAACGGATGCGATTCGCTGGAGGTATCAAGTTTGTAAAGCGGCAGTTCGCGGCCATCTTCCATCTTGATCATCTCTTTGGCGTTAGCACAGGAGCGGGTGACGAACTTGAACCCGTTGGACAGATCCATGAAGCACACTTCACGGTAATTGGGGTGGATGCCGGTTTTCATTGATTCTCCATCAGTTGCGTCAGCCGCGACAGGCCCTCGAGCAAACCCTTGCTCAATTCAAAACCTGCCGTACTTGTCGCGTAAAGCCTGAAATTATAGTCTAGCCACCACGGCGCATCATGTCGAAGAATTCGCTATTGGTCTTGGTGGCACGCATCTGCTTGAGCACCATTTCCATGGCCTCGATCTCATCCATGTTGTACAGAAATTGCCGAAGAATACGGGTTTTTTGCAAAATTTCTGGTTGCAGCAACAACTCCTCTCGCCGGGTGCCGCTTCGGTTGAGTTGGATCGATGGAAACACGCGCTTTTCATAGAGGCGGCGGTCAAGGTGGATTTCCGAGTTACCAGTACCCTTGAATTCCTCAAAAATCACTTCATCCATGCGACTTCCTGTGTCGATCAAGGCTGTGGCAATGATGGTCAACGACCCGCCTTCTTCAACATTGCGCGCTGCACCCAGGAATCGTTTGGGTCGTTGCAGGGCGTTGGAGTCGACGCCGCCCGTCAAAACCTTACCGCTGGAGGGCACCACATTGTTGTACGCACGGGCCAGTCGGGTGATCGAGTCAAGCAAAATCACCACGTCTTTTTTGAGTTCAACCAGCCGTTTGGCGCGCTCGATGACCATTTCAGCCACATGGACGTGCCGTGCGGCCGGCTCGTCAAAGGTGGAGGCAATTACCTCGCCTTTAACGGTTCGCTGCATCTCGGTCACCTCTTCAGGTCGCTCGTCTACCAGCAACACCATCATATGGATGTCCGGATAGTTGGCCGAGATGGCGTGTGCGATGTGCTGCATCATCACCGTCTTGCCGCTTTTCGGCGGCGCCACCAGCAAGGCGCGTTGGCCCTTGCCAATTGGGGCGATGATGTCAATCACTCGCCCCGTGATGTTTTCCTCGGTTTTGACATTTTCACGCTCGAGACGCATCTGCACCTTGGGAAACAGTGGGGTCAGGTTTTCAAACATCACCTTGTGTTTGTTGTCCTCTGGCCCACCGCCATTGACCCGGTCAAGCTTGTTCAGCGCAAAGTAGCGCTCACCATCTTTGGGCGTGCGTACTTCCCCTTCGATCATGTCGCCGGTGTGCAGGTTGAAGCGGCGCACCTGGCTCGGACTGATGTAAATGTCGTCGGTGCTGGCGGTGTAGCTGGTGTCAGGGCTGCGCAGGAAGCCAAAGCCATCAGGCAGGATTTCAAGCACACCGTCGGCAATGATCTGCTCCCCGGTCCGAGCGCGCTTCTTAATGATGGCGAACATCAGCTCCTGCTTGCGCATCCGCCCGGTATTTTCGATTTCAAGCTCTTCGGCCTGTTTGAGGACTTCGGACACGTGAAGTGCCTTGAGTTCGTTTAAGTGCATGAAATAGCCCTAAATGGGTTAAAAAACAAATACCGGGGGGAGGTTTGGGGAGGTGCGGGACGGTAGCCGCAACCGCAGCGTTCTAAACCAGGAACTTGAACCGACTAGGGATGAAAGCCGGCGAACGCAAAGAATTATGACAGGAAAACCAGGCGGTCAGGTTGTAGGGCCCAACTTCAGCCTAAATCGATCTGCGAGGGC
>RFWA01000149.1 GCA_009922295.1 Betaproteobacteria bacterium | reverse complement strand
CGTTCTCCAGAATGATGCCCTCGGGCTTCTACTACAAGACATTCATGTGGCCGCCCAAGTTTTGGATGTTCTATGAGCGCCAGATCCGAAAGGCTGCCGGGCTCGGCCTGTCGCCGCTAACCGCTGACCCCGATCACTATGCGATGGAGTTCGCTCATTGCGACTTACTGGTCGCTGGCGGCGGCGCCGCCGGTCTATCGGCAGCATTGGCGGCAGCACGCAGCGGTGCGCGCGTGGTGCTCGCCGATGAGCGGGCCGAAATGGGCGGTAGCCTGCTGTGGGAGCGCAAGGATATCGACTCTAAATCCTCTTGTTCGTGGGCGGAGCAGACTCTCGCGGAACTCGCATCGATGGGTAATGTACGCCTGTTGCCCCGTAGCACCGTCTTCGGTGTCTACGACCACAACCTGATCGCCATCGCCGAACGTGTGACTGACCATCTTGTGGATGCCGCTCGGGGGATACCTCGTCAAAGGCTAATCCAACTGCGTGCACGGCGAGTCGTAGTGGCCACCGGTAGCATCGAGCGGCCGCTGGTTTTCGCTGACAACGACAAACCTGGCGTGATGCTGGCATCAGCGATTCGAACTTATGCGAACCAGTATGCGGTTCTGCCTGGACGGCGCGTGGCGGTCTTCACCAACAACGACGATGCTTACCGCAGTGCTTTTGACGCATGCCAGGCTGGCGCGCTGGAGGTCACGGTCATCGACACCCGGGCTAGCGTGGACGCTTCCCTGATCGCACGCCTGAAGCAGGCGGGCATCGATCACTATGTTGACGCCTGCATCGGAGCGGTCGGTGGAAACTCCGTAGAGTCAGTCGACGTTTTGCGACGCGATGGCAAACGCATGGCACGCATTGCTTGTGATCTTTTGGCCAGTTCCGGAGGCTGGAGTCCGACAGTCCACTTATTTTCACAAGGTGGCGGCAAATTGCGTTTTGACGACGCCATTGCGGCGTTCATACCGAACACCACCAGCGCGGAAATCACTGTCGCGGGTGCGGCCAACGGAGAGTTCAGTCTTGCCGGTGCGCTGGTGCAGGGCTACGCCGCCGGCGTACAGGCGGCCAGCCTCGCAGGGCACAAGGCGCCAGTGGCTGTCGGTTGGGCGTCCTCATGCGAGCCCGAGACGATTGGTCGTATCGAGCCTATGTGGCAGGCTCCAAAAAAGATCTCGAGCGGCAAGCGATTTGTTGATATCCAGGACGATGTCACCGTGGACGATATCGAACTGGCACACAGGGAAAACTTTCGGTCGGTTGAGCACCTCAAGCGATACACCACACTCGGGATGGGGACCGATCAGGGGAAGACCTCCAACGTCAACGGGCTCGCCATCATGGCAGCGTTGCGGGGCGAGTCGATCTCTGCCATAGGCACGACGACCTTCCGCGCGCCCTATACGCCTGTGGCGCTGGGCCTGTTCGCAGGTTCGGATACCGGCAAGCATCACACACCAGTGCGACGCACTGCCCTGCACGCATGGCATTTGAAGCAGGGCGCGACCATGACGACGGTCGGTCACTGGATGCGGCCTAAGGTCTACCAGGGCGTAGGTGAGAGCTTTGACGCCGCTTGGCGTCGAGAGAGCCTTTCCGTTCGTCATGCTGTAGGCTTGGTTGACGTGGGGACGCTGGGCAAGATCGACGTGCAGGGACCTGACGCCCTAGAGTTCCTGCAGCGCGTCTATTGCAACAATTTTGCTAATTTGGCAGTGGGGCGTTTGCGCTACGGTCTGATGCTGCGCGAGGACGGGATCGTGATGGACGATGGCACGGTCACACGGCTATCCGAGCAGCATTACCTGGTGACAACCACGACGGTTAGCGCCGGCAAGGTGATGAGCCATTTTGAATGGCTTCTGCAGACCGCCTGGCCAGATCTTAAATGTCATGTGGTTTCGGTGACAGAGCAGTTTGCCCAGTTTGCTTTGGCCGGCCCGAAATCGCGCGAAGTGCTGGCCGCGCTGTTGCCGCACTGCGATGTCTCAGACAAAGCCCTTCCCCATCTGGGCGCAGTGCATTCGACCCTAGATGGCCAATCGCTGTCGATCTATCGGATGAGCTTCTCCGGGGAGCGTGCCTATGAGATTGCAATCGGTGCCGGATTTGGCGAGAGCCTTTGGACGCGCTTGCTGGCATGTGGTGAGCCGTTGGGCATCACGCCATACGGCACTGAGGCGATGGGTGTGCTCCGTATTGAAAAAGGACATGTGGCTGGCGGCGAGCTCGACGGTAGGACTACCGCAGCCGATCTGGGGCTGGGCAAGCTGGTACGAAAGAGCGGTGGTTTTATTGGTGCTGCCTTGGGACAGCGCAGTTCCCTATGCGATGCACAGCGGCCGACATTGGTCGGCCTTGTGCCGGTGAACCCCAATGACGTGATCCGTTGTGGCAGCCAACTGGTAGACCCCGAAGTGACGGTACAGCCCGGTGCTGTGGTGCAAAAGCAGGGATTTGTCAGTTCGGCGACGCCCAGTGCATTTCTCGGGCACGCCATTGCTCTGGCTTTTCTCGCCAATGGCGTGGCTCGCCATGGCCAGGAGCTCATTGCTGCGTCTCCGCTTTCAGACGAGTCGACTCGCGTTCGCGTGGTTTCGCCGCTTTTCGTCGATCCGGACAACACAAGACTGAAAGGTTGACCGTGATAGAACGTCGTTCCGCATTGGCTGCGCATCCGAAGATGGTGGCCGAATCCGATGACCTTTCCGGTGGTACAGATCCGGCGCGTCTTGTGCTGTCCGAGCGGCACGGCCTGACCGTGTTGCAGGTGTCGGCGTTTGCGTCGGTGTTGGTCCAGGCGTCGATGGCTCTGGCCGACGCGCTGGGCTTATCGGTACCCGCCAGCAATCGCTTTAGCGGAGACAGCGCCAAGAGTCTGCGCCATGTAGGCCCCGGCGTGTGGTTGCTGGTTGGACAGGCGGCCGCACTTCCGCCGATTACCCAGCTTCGCACAGGGCTTGGCGCCCACGCGACTGTGGTAGACCTGAGCCATGCACGTTGCGTGCTTCAAATGCAAGGCGCCACAGCCAGTCGTACGCTGGCGAAATACTGCAGCCTAGACCTGGATGTCTCCGTATTCCCCACCGGCAGCGCTACCAATACCCGCTTCGGCACTATCGGTATGCACCTGGCCCGCACCAACGATCTTCCCACCTTCGAGCTTATGGTATTTCGCGGCTATGCCGAATTCGTCTTCGAAGCGTTGTGCGAGGGAGCGACTGAGTTCGGGTTCAGGGTTCAACCATAAGCCGCAGTCAGTCAGCAGGACTGCCCTCCAACGACAAACACGGCGGTTCTAAATCCGCGTCCGAATACCATCCGCACATCCGGGAGCCAGCATGAAATCCAGTTATCGCGTCGTCGTCATCGGTGGGGGCGTTGTCGGGACAAGCGTGCTCTATCACCTAGCTAAAAAGGGCTGGAAAGACATTGCACTGCTTGAGCGACTTGAGCTGACCTCTGGGTCTACCTGGCACGCTGCCGGCGGCATGCACACCATCAATGGAGACCCCAATGTTGCCAAGCTGCAGCAGTACTCCATCAACCTTTACAAGGAGATAGAGGAGATTTCCGGGCAATCAGTCGGTCTGCACATGACCGAAGGCCTGATGCTCGCAGCAACCCCAGCGCGTTATGAATGGCTCAAAAGCATCCATTCCAAGGGTCGCTACATGGGTATGCAGACCGAACTGGTCTCGCTCGACGAGGCGGAACGCCTGCTGCCTTTGATTGACAAGAAGCAGTTCGTTGGCGCCATGTACGACCCAATTCAGGGTCATGTCGACCCCAACGGCACCACATATGCATTTAGCGGTGCCGCTCGCAAGGCCGGTGCTGAGGTGTTTACGCATACCCGGGTCCTAGATACGCGACAACGGCCGGATGGCACTTGGGAGGTCATTACCGATAAGGGCAACATCGTCGCTGAGCATGTTGTCAATTGCGGCGGACTATGGGCGCGCGAGGTGGGCCGTATGGTTGGCCTTGAACTGCCTGTCCTGGCGATGGAGCACCAGTACCTTATCACCGATGACATGCCCGAGGTCATCGCCTTCAACAAGTCTGTTGGCAAGATGATCCCGCACGCCGTTGACTTTGACGGCGAAATCTACATGCGCCAGGAACGCAATGGCATGTTGCTCGGGACTTATGAGCATCACGGCGTTCCATGGAGTCCCAAAGACACACCTTGGGACTTCGGCCCGACGCTTCTGCCCGACGATCTTGACCGTATCTCCGATAACCTGGAAGTGGGATTCCGGCATTTCCCGCCGTTTCGCAATGTGGGCATCAAAAAGATCGTCAATGGCCCATTTACATTTGCGCCCGATGGTAATCCGCTTGTGGGTCCGATCAACGGTCTGCGTAATTATTGGGTCGCCTGCGGTGTCATGGCTGGATTCAGCCAAGGCGGTGGAGTAGGCCTGGCGCTGTCCAACTGGATGGTCGACGGTGACCCGGGCTTCGACGTATGGGCCATGGATGTCTCTCGGTATGGCGATTGGGCGACCCGTGCGTACACGCGGGCCAAGGTGATCGAGAATTACGGAAGGCGCTTCCGGGTGCGGTTCCCGAATGAGGAGTTACCGGCTGGCAGGCCTCTGCGTACGGTGCCGATGCACCATAAATGGCTAGAGTTGGGCGCCGTGATGGGCGACAACTGGGCTGTCGAATCGCCGCTGTGGTTTGCACCGGCTGGCGTTCAGGACGTTTTTTCTTTCCACCGGTCGACTGATTTCCCGCATGTCAAGGCCGAGTGCCAGGCCGTGCGCAACAGCGTAGGCATATCCGATACATCGGCCTTTGCCAAATATGAGGTTACCGGCCCAGGTGCCGAGGCCTGGCTCTCGCACATGCTCGCCAACAAGATGCCCATGGTTGGGCGCATGATGCTAGAGCCGATGCTCAACCAGAACGGAAAACTGATTGGTGATTTCACGCTTGCGAAGGCAGCAAACGAACGGTTCTATCTCTTTGGCTCTGGCGCCGCAGAAAAGTACCACATGCGCTGGTTTGCACAGCACCTACCCACCGACGCCAGCGTGACAATCCGACCGCTGGGCCTGGGCCTCGTCGGGCTGTCAATCGCCGGCCCAAATGCACGTGCAGTGCTTGAGAAAATCACTGACGAGGACCTGTCGTCGAAGGCTTTTCGGTTCATGGATTTCCGGCCCGACATGGAGGTCGGCATGGTACGTGCGATGGTCGGCAGAATCAGCTTCACTGGCGACCTAGGTTATGAGCTTTGGGTTAAGCCGGAGCACCATGTCGCGTTGTTTGAGGCACTTTGGCAAGCAGGTCAAGAATTTGGCATCCGTCCTTTCGGTAGTCGTGCGTTGTTGTCTTTGGCGCGAGAGAAGGGGTTTGGAACTTGGGCTCGGGAGTTCAGGCCGATATACGGGCCGTTCGAAGCTGGCTTGGGTCGGTTCGTCGCTTTGGACAAGAGCGATTTCATTGGCCGGGCGGCAGCTCAGGCGGAGCAGTCTGAACGTTCGAAACGCCAGCGCGTGAGCTTTGTCGTCGATGCGGACGATGCGGAGGCGATGGGCGATGAAGCAGTCTGGAAGGACGGAAAGGTAGTGGGTTGGATCACATCAGGAGGCTACTGCCACCATGTCGGGTGCTCGTACGCGACAGGTTACGTTGAAAGCGATGCGCTAACACCATCCACTAATGCCTCCTGGCAATTGGAAATTCTTGGTGTTTTGCGAGACGCGCGGTTGCTGTTGGAGCCCTTACTGGATCCGGAAGGTAAGCGCATGCTTGCCTGATGCCTATTGAGGTGCATATTGATCCGGCCCAATCAAATATGAACTTTTCTGGATTTTCCTTCTCCAATGTTCATGGAAAAAGAAAATGCACGAAAGCAAATACTGGAGCAACTCTAGGGCCGTCGGTAAGGTTCGCGCAGTTTCGGCGATATGGCTTTTTCCTTATGGTTTCTTGCTATTCCCGATTGCAGATGGGCATTTGGCCGCCAAATGGGTAGAAAACGTACCGATGGAATCCGGCAATTTGTCTGAGCCAAGCAAAATGTTGGCCCCGATAGCGTCTCTTTGACTGCCATTGGTCAAAGTGGCCGATTCTGCGCGAATCTTACCGGTGGCCCTGACAAATCCCATCCCCAGCCGACGCAGTACCCCTGTTATGCCCTAACCCAGGCCCAACAAGCCCCAACGCTGGGTGAGCTGCGTACCCTGCGGATCGGCCAGGGCAGCCGTCCTCAGTGCCGCCAGATCTGCGGCAGCAG
>RFWA01000148.1 GCA_009922295.1 Betaproteobacteria bacterium | reverse complement strand
GGGCCGGCCTGCCAGCCACAGGCCCAGCGCCACGTTGGTTTGAACCGATAAGCGCAGCAAATGAGGCTTCTGGAACAACATCGCCTGACGCAGACCTGGCGCATGGGCCACATGCCCGATTGACGGTACCGCCAGCCCATGCAACAAGCGTAGCAATGTGCTCTTGCCGCTGCCATTGGCGCCAACCAGCGCCACCCGCTCACCAACCCCAATCGACAGGTTAACCGCCACCAGGGCCGGTGCGCCGTCCTTGCGCCCAAGGTGAACCGTGGCACGGGTCAGAGAGACCAAAGGCGTCACAGCGCCGACCTCATCGTGGACAAAGTGCCGGCCATCCCTTCCTCGCCCTCACGCCAACGCCGAAGACCGGCCAACAGCAAGTTGAGCACCAGCACCACGGCCAGCAAAATCAGCCCCAACCAACGCCGAAGACCGGCCAACAGCAAGTTGAGCACCAGCACCACGGCCAGCAAAATCAGCCCCAAGGCCAGCGCCAAGGGCAAATCGCCTTTGGAGGTCTCCAGCGCGATGGCCGTGGTCATGACCCGGGTAAAGCCCTCCATGTTGCCGCCGACGATCATCACCGCACCGACCTCCGAGATGGCGCGCCCAAACGAGGCAATGACCACGGTCAGCAGCGCGTAACGCTCGTCCCAGGCCAAGAGCAGGCTGCGCAGCAAAGGCCTGGCGCCCAGGGAGCGCAATTGCTCGCCATGCAGCGCTTCGGCGTCGTCCACCAACTGGCGCGTCAAGGCCGTCACCACCGGAAGTACCAGCAGGGCCTGCGCCAGCACCATGGCCTTGAAGGAAAACAACCAGCCCAAAAAACCCAGCGGGCCGGACCGCGAGAGCAGCAGGTAAACCACCAAACCCACCACCACCGAGGGCACAGCAAGAAACGTGTTCAGTAGGGCCAGCAGGGCCGCCCGTCCGGCAAAGCGCGCTACCCCAAGCCAGGCGCCGAGCAGCAAGCCCACTAGACAGGCCAGCAGGCAGGCCATGGCACTGACGGCCAGGGATCGTGCAACGATGGCGATCAGGTTGGCGTCACTGTCGGCAATGAGCTTGAGCGCAGCGGTGGCGACGTCGGTAAGGGTAGCCATGAGATGGGTTATCGTAGCCATTCACACAATGTCCGGCGATATGAACCTCAGTGCATAGGCTCCAATTCCATTACACCCTGTCGCGCGACAGCAGCCCGGCCATGGTCCGCAACCCGCTGATTGACCTGCTGCAAGCCGTATCAGCGCAGGGCTCCATCTCCCGCGGCGCCCGGGCTCTGGGCCTGTCCTACCGACATGTCTGGGGCGAGCTCAAACGCTGGGAGCAAGAGCTTGGCAATGAATTGGTCGTCTGGGAGAAAGGCCAGTCTGCCAAGCTGACCGAATTTGGTGCCAAACTGATGTGGGCCGAGCGACAGGCGCAGTGGCCTTGAGCAGCTTGCGCGAACACGCTTTGCGCCTGGATGAGGGCCAGCTGCACCTTGATATCCGCTTCAGCGGCAGCGTGGACGCGATCCGTGCGCTCAATGAGGGCCGCTGTGTGATGGCGGGCTTTCATACCCTGCAGGATGCTGGCGCACAGACCCTGACCCAGCGCACCTACCAGCCACTGCTCCAGCCTGGGCAACACAAGATCATCGGCTTTGCCCAGCGCACCCAGGGCCTGATGGTGAGCCGTGGCAACCCGCTCGCCCTGCACAGCCTGGCCGACCTGGCGCGCAGCCAGGCCCGCTTTGCCAACCGGGCTCTGGGCACCGGGACGCGGGTGGTGCTGGACGAGCTGCTGACGCGCGCCAACATTGCGGAGACCCTGATCAACGGCTACGAGCGCACCGAACCCTCGCACGCGGCGGTGGCCCATGCGGTGGCAGCCGGGCAGGCCGACGCAGCGCTGGGTATTGCGGTGGCAGCCGAGCAGGCCGGGCTGGACTTTGTGCCTTGGGTGAACGAGCGCTACCACCTGGTCTGCCTCAAGTCAGCATTGATGCAGCCGGGAATCGTCGCCCTGCTGGCGCTGCTGCGCTCGTCGGCCTGGCGCACTGAGCTGGGCGCTATACCCGGCTATGCCGCGCTTCAAAGCGGTGAGGTGCTGTCCATGCGGCAGGTTCTGCCCTGGTGGGACTTTCAGCGGACGAAGCGCGCTAGCACTGCCAAGGCCGGCGCAGCCTCTGGCTAGCAGGGCAGCAAGGTCAGGGCTGGACGCTGTCGATGGTGATCGTCAAGCCGGTTGCCCCGGGCGCGACAGGCCCGACCTGGCCCAGAAGGTCACCCGGCTGCGGCATGGCATTGCCAGAGCGGGATATGCGTGCCTGCACCGTTACCTGTGGAGCCTTCGAGAGCGTCATTTCTTTGGACATGGCGCTGCTGTCGTCGAGCGTGAATTTCAGCGGCAGCTCGCTGGCCTGGCGTTTGAGAATGGCCAGCGGCATGCGCGGGCCCTCGGGGGCACGCGCAAAAATGAACAGCGTGTCGCCAGGGGCCACTTTCGCGGCCAGTGCCGGCGCCAAGGTCACCACCCCTTGAATCGCCGCTGTGGCAGATGGTGCGGACGCGGTGGCCGGCGCCGCGGAGGGCTGAGGCAGTGGTGCGCCCTTGAGCTCAGCGCGAGCCACCTCCAGGCTTCGATCCAGGCCCGCAGCAAAATCACTGTTCGGTGTGGCCAGCGCCTTGGCCCGGGTCCAGTAAGCCACAGCAGCTGCAGCGTCCTTGCGTTCGAACGCTGCCGTTCCGGCCAAGGCCAGGGCTTTGAGATTGACCGGGTCGATGGCCAAGGCGCGCTCAATCAACCGGGTGGGCTCGCCGGCAGCACTTTGGCCCTGCAAAACAGCCAGCACATCGGCATGGTCGGCCAGCAGTTGGGCATTGCCCGGCGCCAGCTCTCGGGCGCGCAGGTAGGCCTTATCAGCTTGTGCAAAACGTTGCATGGAGGCATAGGAGCGTGCCAGCATTTCCCAGGCCTGCGGGTCCGGCGCTTGCCCCGCCGGCGGGTTTTCCAGGCGCTGTGCCAACTGTCGGGACGGCATCTCTATCGCTGCTTCTTCGTCCAACGCCCGCCTCTCCAGTTCGCTGCGGGCCTGTAGAAAGGCGCCTTCGGCCAGGGTGCCATCGTCACGTTGGCTTTGGAGCTGGCTCATCTGCTCGCGCAATATTGCCAGGTTGACCTGGCTCGCGCCGCCGGCGATTTGCAGGCGCTCATCGGCCCGTGTTCGCAACAGCCCGGGTAAGACCAGGGCCAGCGCCAGCACCAACAAGGCCGCAGCCAATACCCAAAACAAGGTCATGAGGCGCCGCCTTCCTGGTCAAGTAGTTGCTGAGCGCGCCGCTGCTCTGCCTCGGTCATGCTGCTGCCAGTTGCCGCCCCACGTTGCCGCCGGATGTTGAGCACCAACACGCCAGCGGCCAAGAGCAGCAGCGCAAAGGGGCCGACCCACAGCAACACGGTGCTGGCCTTCAAGGGCGGCCGGTACAACACAAAATCGCCGTAGCGCGCCACCATAAAGTCCAAGATCTGTTGGCTCGATTGCCCCTGGGTCAATTTGATGCGAATCTGGGACCGCAGATCGACAGCCAGATCAGCGTGGGAGGCGGCAATGGTCTCGTTTTGGCACACCAGGCAACGCAACTCCTCGGCAATCACCATCACCCGCGCCTCAAGCACCGGGTCATTGGACATGGGTTTGGCCTCGTTCGCCACCACCGGCATCATCACCGCCAGCCACCAGGCCGCCAGCAACACCGTCAAGCCTTGTTTAAGCACCGAGTTTTCCAATCAAGGGAAGGATGACGTCGCGCAATGCCTCGGGCGTGACCGGTCCGATATGCTTGTACCGGATCACCCCAGCGCGGTCCACCACAAAGGTCTCGGGCACGCCATAAACGCCCAGGTCAATGCCGGCCAGGCCCGCAGTATCAGACATCGACTGCAAGTACGGGTTGCCAAATTTCTCGAGCCAGCCCAGGGCATCAGGACGCTTGTCCTTGTAGTTCAAGCCATACAACGGCACCTGACCGGTCTTGGCAAACTCCACCAGCACCGGGTGCTCCACCCGGCAAGCCACACACCAGGACGCCCACACATTGAGCATCCACACTTTGCCACGCAGATCCTGGGGCGACAGTTGCTGAGCTGGGTCGGCCAAGGTGGGCAAGCGGAACTCAGGTACCGGCCGATCGACCAGCGGCGAAGGGACCTCCCTCGGGTTGAGCCGCAGCCCCACAGCCAAAAAACCCAGCAAGACGAGGAAAACCAGCAGAGGCAGCAGGTAACGCTTCATCACTGATGCTGCTTGCTGGCCATCAAGGGCGCCACCGGCAAGCCCCCGGCGATGGAGGGCGCCGCCTTGGCTTTACCCTGAAGGGCCAGGCTGCGCGCACGGTAGCGCCGATCAAGAACGGCCAAAAAGCCGCCCAGGGCCATCAGGACGCAACCACCCCATATCCAGTTGACCATCGGCTTGTGATGCAGGCGAATGCTCCAGGCAGTCGCACTCACCGGTTCGCCCAAAGCAACGTACAGGTCACGCCGGACGCCGCGATCAATGGCCACCTCGGTCATGGGCATGCGGCTCACCGTGTAGATGCGCCGCTCGGGGTAAAGCACCGCAACGGGTGCGCCGTCATGCGTCACCGTCACGGTGGCCCGTGCGGCGGTGTAATTCGGCCCGGTGATCGGGTTGATGGCCTCCAACTGGAACCGGTAACCACCCACACTGGCGGTGTCGCCCGGCTCCATGCGAACATCGTTTTCACTTTGAAAACTGCTGACCACGGTGACCCCGACAATGAACACCGAAATGCCAAAATGCGCCAACAGCATGCCGTAATAGCTGCCGGGTTGGGCCGCCATCCGGGCGCGCCAGCGCGGTGCTGGGTGTTCCCGCAAACGGGTGACCAGGTTAAGAACCGCCGTGCTGGCGACCCAAACCGCCAGCAGCAGGCCCAAACCGGTCATGGGGGTCCAATGGCCGAGCACCAGGGGGGCGACGACCGCACTGGCCAGGCTCACCCCAATGGCCCACCTCAATCGACGCGTCAGGTCGGCGGCACTGGCCTCACGCCAGCGCGCCAGAGGGCCCACCCCCATCAGGAACAGTGCCGGCGCGATCAGCGGGACAAACACGGCAGAGAAGTACGGTGGCCCGACCGACAGCTTGCCCAAGCCCAGGGCATCGATCACCAGGGGGTAGAGCGTGCCCAGCAGCACGGCGGCCGCCGCCACCACCAGCAGCACGTTGTTGGCCAGCAGCATGGACTCGCGCGAGATCGGGGCGAAGGTACCGCCCAGCCCCACGCGAGGCGCACGCCAGGCAAACAGTGTCAAAGAGCCACCGACCACAACAGCCAGAAAGCCGAGGATAAAGACACCACGCGCGGGGTCCGAGGCAAAGGCGTGCACCGAGCTCAACACCCCCGAGCGGACAATGAAGGTGCCCAGCAGGGAGAGTGAAAACGTCAGAATCGCCAGCAGGGCGGTCCACATCTTGAAGCCGCCGCGCTTTTCTGTGACCGCGAGGGAGTGGATCAGCGCGGTACCCACCAGCCAGGGCATGAAAGAGGCGTTTTCCACCGGGTCCCAAAACCACCAACCGCCCCAGCCCAGCTCGTAATAGGCCCAAAAGCTGCCCAGCGCGATCCCAAATGTGAGAAAACACCAGGCCACCGTGGTCCAGGGCCGCGACCAGCGGGCCCATGCAGTGTCAAGCCGGCCCGACAACAAGGCAGCGATGGCGAAGGCGAAGGCCACGACAAAGCCAACGTAGCCCATGTACAGCATGGGCGGGTGGATGACCATGCCCGGATCCTGCAGCAGCGGATTCAAGTCCTGGCCGTCGGGCGCCGCCGGCAAGAGCCGCTCAAACGGGTTGGAGGTCAGCAGGGTGAACAGCAAAAAGCCGCAACTGATGACACCCATCACCCCCAGGACCCGCGCAACCATGCGGTCGTCCAATTGCCTTGAGAAAATCGAGACAGCCAACGTCCAGCCAGACAAAATCAGCGACCACAAAAGGATCGAGCCTTCATGGTTGCCCCATACTGCCGTGATGCGGTAGACCAGCGGCAGGTTGGAGTTGGAGTGCTGTGCGGCCAGCAAAACGGAAAAATCATTATTGACAAAAACCTGCGTCAAACAGGCGTAGGCCAGCACTACAAATATGAATTGGCCGCGCGCTGCGGGTCTGGCCAGCCCGATCCAACCCACGTAGCCCCGGTGGGCCCCAAGGATGGGCAGCACGCCCTGCACCAGCGCCATCATGAGCGCCA
>RFWA01000147.1 GCA_009922295.1 Betaproteobacteria bacterium | reverse complement strand
CGCCAGCCCCCACCACCACGGCGTCGTACTCGCGCTGGGGCGCGGGCGAGCGCCAGTGCTTTTGCCAGCCCTCGTGGTACGACATGCCATTGCGCAGCAGTGACCAGATAGAAAAATGTTGCATGTATTCCTGCCTCGGGGTCGCGGGCGTAACGCCCGCCTCAACCCTTGATGATATTGTGAACGGAGCCGTCGTGGGACGCCAATGATGGATGCCGACTTTAGGTCTTGCCAAGGCAGGCCAGGCTCTCAATTGCGACACGAGATATCGCAATTGCGCTGGCTCAGCCTCAGGTGTTAACGCTTCGCATGGGCACGCGCTCAATTTGGGGCTTTGGGCCCGGTCTTCGGTTCGGCCAAGGCACAATGCCGGCTTTTGGCACAACGGAAGGCTTGGCATGTGGGACTGTCCTGAAATCATTGCAACGGTCGAAGGCCGGGTCGGCTTACTGACCCTGAACCGCCCCAAGGCCCTGAATGCGCTGACACTGCCCATGGTCCGAGCCCTAACCAGCGCCCTTTTACGCTGGCGCGACGACCCAGCCATTGCCGCTGTGGCCATACGGGGCATGGGGCGGGACGGCCCGTTTGGCAGCTTTTGCGCTGGTGGCGACATTCGTTTTTTTCACCAAGCCGCACTGGCCGGCAGCCCCCGGTTGGAAGACTTCTTTACCGAAGAATACACACTCAACCACCTGATCCACCGTTACCCTAAACCGTATCTCGCCTTTATGGATGGCATTGTGATGGGCGGCGGCATGGGCATCAGCCAGGGTGCCAGCACCCGCATCGTCACCGAGCGCAGCAAGCTGGGTATGCCAGAAACGGGCATTGGGCTGTTTCCCGATGTGGGAGGCGGCTATTTTTTAAGTCGGTTGCCGGGATCCGCCGGCGAGTGGCTTGCCTTGACCGGGCAAGTACTGGACGGCCCACAAGCGCTCGGGCTCGGTCTGGCCGACGTCTGCGCGTCCGTGGACACACTGGCTTCGGCTTGGGCCGCCCTGCCTGGCCTTGATTGGTCAAGCCTCAAACCTCTTGAACCTTGGATTGCTACATATTCAATAGCTAACTATTCAGCTGCGACAAGGCCTGAGGGCCAATTTGACCCATTTTTTTCCCGGGCGACGGTGTTCGACATTGTGCAGGCCTTGGAGAGCGACGGTGGCGATTGGGCCAGCCAGACCGCAGCCACCCTGCGCCAGCGATCGCCGCTGATGCTCCACGTGGTCTTGGAACAAATCCGAAGAGCCCGCAACCTGAGCCTGGCTGACGATCTGCGGCTGGAGCGCGACTTGGTACGGCATTGCTTTTTCACCGAGCACCTGGGTCGCTCAGGCGTCAGCAGTGAGACGGTGGAGGGCATCCGGGCACTGGCGGTGGACAAAGACCACCGTCCGAAGTGGCAACCAACCCGGATTGAAGACGTCACACCTGAGATGGTGGCCCCGTTTTTTGCCAGCCCCTGGCCGGCACAGATGCATCCCCTGCACGATCTGGTCTGAAACACCGACCTTGCTGGCGGGTGGCTAGCGGTTGCGGCCCTTCATGGCCCGCTCCACCTCGCGCTTACCTTCGCGATCCTTGATGGTGTCGCGTTTGTCATGCTCGGCCTTGCCCTTGGCCAGCGCGATGTCGCACTTCACTTTGCCGGTTTTCCAATGCAGGTTCAGAGGCACCAGGGTGTAGCCTTTTTGCTCCACCTTGCCGATCAAACGCTTGATCTCCTCCTTGTGCATCAGCAATTTTTTGGTCCGGACCTTGTCCGGGCTGATGTGGGTGGACGCGGTGTTGAGCGGTTGGATCTGAAGGCCGATGATGAACAACTCACCGTTGCGGATCACCACATAGCCGTCGGTGAGCTGTACCTTGCCCTCACGCAGGGATTTGACTTCCCATCCCTCCAGCACCAAGCCCGCTTCAAAACGCTCTTCGAAAAAATAGTTGTACGCCGCCTTTTTGTTATCGGCGATGCGGGCAGCGGGATCGGGTTTCTTGGCCATTGAACGGAGATGGGGTTGTATAAGGTCTGTACAAGGCTTGTCTACAATCCCTGGCAGGCCCCATTCTATAAGTATGAAAACCGTCGCCAAGTCCGTTTTACTCTGGTACAGCCCGCAGGAAATGTACGCCTTGGTGACCGGCATTGAGCACTACCCCAAGTTTCTCCCCTGGTGCGACCGGGCCCGGGTCGTCAGCACCGACGCTGACGGCGTCACAGCCGAGGTGGGCATTGCCTTCAGTGGCTTGCGGCAGTCTTTTACCACCCGCAACCGTCACCTGCCAGACCGGCAGGTCGTCATCAGCCTGGTCAACGGGCCGTTTTCCCGACTCGACGGCGCCTGGAATTTTCTGCCCCTGGGCGACGGTTCTCAGCGCGCTTGCCGGGTGGAGCTGACCCTGAACTACGGCTTTGACAATGCCACACTCGGCCGCCTGATCGGGCCGGTGTTTGACAAAATTGCAGGCAGCCTGGTGGATGCGTTTGTCAAACGCGCCGGGCAGGTCTACGGTGAGTGACGGTCTGATCCAGGTCTGCTTGGTCTATTCGGCCCAAGCGCGCGAGGTGCTGGAGCTGACCCTGCGCGTGAGGCCTGACTGCACCGTTATCCAGGCTCTGCAGACCAGTGGCTTGCTGGTTCAAAGGCCCGAGATTGACCCGGCCACAATGACCGTGGGCGTTTGGGGGCGCAAAGTCGCCTTGACCCATGTGCTGCGCGATCAGGACCGGATTGAAATCTACCGCCCGCTCAAGGTCGACCCCAAGGTCGCGCGGCGTGAGCGCTTTGTGCGCCAGGGCGCGCGCACCGCCGGACTGTTTACCAAAAAGCGGCCGGGCGCCAAAGCCGGCTACTGACGTCACCGAGTGCGCTAGCCGCCAAGGCCCGACTCAGGGCCTTCGGCACTCGGTATCCACCACGCCCTGCAAGCGCCGCTGCTCCAAGGCCCGGGCCGCGTCGTCCAGCACCTCGCGCTCACCCCGGTCGTTGCTACGGGCAACACGCTGGCCCGTAGCCAGGTGGGCGAGGGCGCTTTTGGCCCGCGCACAGTTGTCGGCACGGGCCTGGCGCAGCCGGGCCTCTTGGGCGCCACGCTGCGCCACTTCTGCTTGTTCCGCTTGTTTGGCCCTGGCGGCCAGTGCCGAATCGGTGCGGGGGATGACAGGCGGGCTGGCGGCACTTGGGGCACTTGCGGCACTTGTGGCCGGCACGATGCTGGGGCCAGAGGCGGCGGGGGCAGGGTCGGGCGCGTTAGCCGCACTCGGGCGCTTGCGGATGGCCTTGTCGGGCACCTCCGGCGGCGGTGCACGGTCGCTAAACACCGCCTTGCCTGCCGAATCAGTCCATTGCCATTGGGCCAACGCTGGCAGACTGGCGGCACTAAGTGCAAATGCAGCGATCTGACAGACGGTTTGCCGCATCAGGGAGCAGGGCGGTTTCATTGGGTCAGTTTAGCGTTTTTGCCCTGGAGCGAGACGACATGAACGCTAAAGCCGGCAGGTACAATCGGCGATTTGGAGCTTAGACATGCGCCTGATTGGTAAAGCGCTCACCTTCGACGATGTGTTGTTGGTGCCAGCTTACTCCCAAGTCCTGCCCAAGGACGCCTCACTTTCCACCCGTTTTTCCCGCAATATCGCGCTGAACCTGCCGCTGGTATCCGCTGCCATGGACACCGTCACCGAAGCTCGGCTGGCGATTGCCATTGCCCAGGAGGGCGGTATTGGCATCGTGCACAAAAATCTCACGCCGCAAGAGCAGGCCGCGCAGGTGTCCAAGGTCAAGCGCTATGAGTCGGGTGTGCTGCGCGACCCGGTGGTAATTACCCCCAACCACTCCGTGCGCCAGGTGATGGCGCTGTCAGAGCAACTCGGCGTGTCGGGCTTCCCGGTGTGCGACGGTGGCAAGGTGGTCGGCATCGTGACCGGGCGCGACCTGCGCTTTGAGACCCGTTACGACCTGCCGGTGCGTGAAATCATGACCCAGCGTGACAAACTCGTCACCGTGCCTGACGGCACCACGCTGGCCCAGGCCAAGGTGTTGCTCAACCAATACAAGATAGAGCGGCTGCTGGTGGTCAACGACGCCTTTGAGCTCAAGGGTCTGATCACCGTCAAAGACATCACCAAGCAGACGAGCTTCCCCAACGCCGCGCGTGACGCACAGGGCAAGCTGCGCGTGGGCGCAGCGGTTGGCGTTGGCGAGGGCACCGAGGAGCGGGTCGAGGCCTTGGTGCGCGCCGGTGTCGACGCTATTGTGGTTGACACCGCGCACGGCCACAGCAAAGGCGTGATCGACCGGGTGCGCTGGGTCAAACAAAACTACCCGCACATCGACGTGGTGGGCGGCAACATTGCCACGGGCGCCGCCGCACTGGCCTTGGTGGAGGCGGGCGCCGATGCGGTCAAGGTCGGTATCGGCCCCGGCTCGATCTGCACCACCCGGATCGTGGCCGGGGTGGGTGTTCCACAAATTATGGCGATAGACAGCGTGGCAAATGCCCTGCGGGGTACTGGCGTGCCCCTGATCGCCGACGGCGGTATTCGCTACAGCGGCGACATTGCCAAAGCCATCGCAGCCGGCGCCAGCAGCGTCATGATGGGCGGCATGTTTGCCGGCACCGAAGAGGCACCCGGCGAGGTGATACTTTTTCAGGGCCGTAGTTACAAAAGCTACCGTGGCATGGGCAGCATCGGCGCCATGCAGCAGGGCAGTGCGGACCGCTACTTTCAGGAATCCAGCACCGGCAACCCAAATGCCGACAAGCTGGTGCCCGAAGGCATCGAAGGCCGGGTGCCGTACAAGGGCTCCATGGTGTCCATCGTCTATCAGATGGCCGGCGGGGTGCGCGCCAGCATGGGCTACTGCGGCTGCGCCACCATTGAGGCAATGCAAAATACTGCGGAGTTCGTCGAGATCACCACTGCCGGCATCCGCGAAAGCCATGTGCACGACGTGCAAATCACCAAAGAAGCGCCCAACTACCGCGCGGATTAGTACAGAAGATGCATCAAAAAATCCTGATTCTGGACTTCGGGTCCCAAGTGACCCAACTGATCGCCCGTCGCATCCGCGAGGCCCATGTGTTTTGCGAGGTGCATCCTTGCGACGTCAGCGACGACTGGGTGCGTGCCTATGCGCGTGATGGCTCGCTCAAGGGCATCATCCTGTCCGGCAGCCACGCCAGCGTTTACGAAGACAGCACTGACAAAGCGCCCAATGCGGTGTTTGAGCTGGGCTTACCCGTGCTGGGCATCTGTTACGGCATGCAGACCATGGCGCACCAGCTCGGCGGCCGGGTGCAAAGCGGCCAGCAGCGTGAATTTGGCCACGCGGAGGTGCGCGCCCACGGCCACACCGAGCTGCTGCGCGGCATCCAGGACTACGCCACCGACGAAGGCCACGGCATGCTCAAGGTCTGGATGAGCCACGGCGACAAGGTCACCGACTTGCCCCACGGCTTCAAGCTCATGGCCAGCACGCCCAGCTGCCCGATTGCCGGCATGGCAGACGAAGATCGGCGTTTTTATGGCGTGCAGTTTCACCCGGAGGTGACCCACACCCCGCTTGGCGCCGCGATTCTGGAGCGCTTTGTGCTGGGCATCTGCGGCACGCGGGCCGACTGGATCATGGGCGACTACATCGCCGAAGCAGTTGAAAAAATCCGCGCCCAGGTTGGCACCGAGGAAGTCATCCTGGGCCTGTCTGGCGGGGTCGATTCATCAGTGGCGGCCGCCCTGATCCACCGCGCTATCGGCGACCAGCTCACCTGCGTGTTTGTGGACCACGGCCTGCTGCGCCTGAACGAAGGCGACCAGGTGATGGCCATGTTTGTCGGCAAGCTACACGCCAAGGTGGTGCGGGTAGACGCGGCCGAGCAGTTTCTGGGGCACTTGGCCGGGGTGAGCGATCCAGAAGCCAAGCGCAAGATCATCGGCCGCGAGTTTGTGGCATGTTTTAAGGCTGCAGCCCTTGATGTCACTCGCGTTGACGCTACAAAAAACGGAGCAAAGTGGCTGGCGCAAGGCACCATTTATCCTGATGTTATTGAGTCAGGCGGCTCCGGCAACAAAAAAGCCGTGACCATCAAGAGCCACCACAACGTGGGCGGACTGCCCGAGCAACTGGGTTTGAAGCTGCTGGAGCCGCTGCGCGAGCTGTTCAAAGATGAGGTGCGCGAGCTGGGCGTGGCCCTGGGCCTGCCCCGCAACATGGTCTACCGCCACCCCTTTCCCGGGCCTGGCTTGGGCGTGCGCATCCTGGGCGAAGTCAAAAAAGAGTTCGCCGACCTGCTGCGCCGCG
>RFWA01000146.1 GCA_009922295.1 Betaproteobacteria bacterium | reverse complement strand
TTTGTCTTCCAGCGACAGGGTTTCCTTCAGCCGGTTTTCAATGGCGTAGCCCGAAAACAAGGGCATGGTAAAGCTCAGACCGACACTGGCGGTCGTGGTCCGAAACGCGCTGGCCACTGAGGATGACTCGCCATTCTGCGTCACGTTCAGATTACCTGTCAGATCCAGCGTTGGTTTAGATGCAGCCTGGGCCTTGCGGGTTTCCATCTGCGCTACATCGAGGGCCAACCGGGATTGCTGGATGCCTGGGTGCAGCTCCTCAGATTTTTGCACCCAGGGCGCAATCTCGCCGGGTTGCACCGGCGGCAGGGTCAGCGGCAGGCGCACGGCCAGGGGCGCAGTATTCGCCTTGCCCACGAGTTGGTCCAGGGCCAGCTGTTTGACTTGCAGGTCATTGCGACCGGCAATTTCTTGGGCAATCACCAGGTCAAAGCGGGCTTGTGCCTCGCGCGTGTCGGTGATGGTGGCGGTGCCGACTTCAAAATTCCGCTTGGCGGACGCCAACTGCTCCGCAACAGCTGTCTTTTGCGCCAGCACAAAGGTCAGGCTGTCTTGCGCCGCCAGCACATCAAAATAAGCGGTGCTGACTTTGACAATCAGGTCTTGTTCGGCGGCCAGCAGTTGCTGCTCGACCACCTCGATCTGCCGTTGGCTTTGGTCAAAGGTGATCTGGTTGACGGGGCGGTAGAGCGGCCTGGAGGCGCTGAGGGTGGCGCTTTGGGTGTCGTAGTAGCCTTGTTTGGTCTTGGCCAAGGTATTGTCAATGGTGCTCAGCGATGCATTCGCACTTAGGCCGATGGTGTGCAACAGGCCGGCGCGCGCCTGCTCTGACTTGGCCAGCGTGGCGTCGTACAGAGACTTGACCGATTGGTAAGAGGCGTCAAAGGCGCGGGCTGACTCATACAGCGCCACCAGGCTTTGAGCCTGCGCCGGCAGGGACAGCGCGGCGCCGAGGGCAATCGACAGGGGCAAGAGACGAAATGCGTTCATGGTTTTACCTTGATGGAATAGGTGAAATCTGGCTATAAAGACAAGAGGGGGCTTCAACGAAGACTGTCATCAGCGACCGACACGCGAGAGCGGCTCAGTAGCGCGGTACGCTGGCGTCAAGCTCGAGTGACCAGGCATCAATGCCGCCGGCGATATTCGCCACGTGATCAAAGCCCCGCGCTTGTAAAAAACTGGCAACCTGCATGCTGCGACTGCCATGGTGGCACAGGCAGGCGATCGGTTGACCCGGGTCAAGTTCGGCCAAACGGGCGGGCACCGTGCCCATCGGGATCGTGAGCAGGGCGAAGTCCTTGGCGCTCACGCTGGCCGTGCGCAGCTCTGAAGGCTCGCGTACATCCAGCACCACGGGTTCGCCATGTGGACGTGCACTGGCTAGCCAGGAAGAGAGTTCAGAGGGTCGAATCTGGGTAATCATGCTGGGGTCAACGTGGGTCAGGGCTCAGAAATGAAAATGAGACGGCTCGGGAAACTTGAGTAAGCGAGGCGCCACTGTATCCCAAGGCTGGCGCGTCAGGTAGTCGGCTTCACCCGTGCGGGTCACCAAGGTCGCCCGCATCACGGGTTCCTCGCCCACGATGGCGATCAACCGGCCGCCAACGCGCAGCTGGGCCAGCAATGCAGGGGGTACCTCGGCCACCGAGCCGCTCAGCATGATGACGTCAAAGGGACCATCGTCGGCTGCACCTAGTGCGCCATTGGCCACGCGCACCTCGGCGTTATGGATCCCGTTTTTTTGCAATTTCGTCCGTGCCATCTGAGCCAATTCGGGTTTGAGCTCCAGGGTCAGCACGCGCTGCGCCCGGTGCGCCAGCAGCGCGGTCATGAAGCCGGAGCCCGTGCCGATCTCCAGCACTTTCTCGTGTTTTTGTACTGCCGCATCCTGCAGCATGCGGGCCTCCACGCGGGGGGCCAGCATGCACTGTCCGTGTCCGAGCGGAATTTCCATGTCGACAAAGGCCAGCGCCTTATGCGCCAGCGGCACGAAGTCTTCACGCCGCACCACCGCCAGCAGATGCAGCACCGCCGCGTCAGCCACGTCCCAGGGACGGATCTGCTGTTCGATCATGTTGAAGCGCGCTTGTTCCAAATCCATCCAGGTACTCCAGGGGGTGCGGTGAGCCGATTTTTTGATTTTAGCCGCCACTGCCTGCGTCAGCAGGAGCGGCTGCTTGCCAGCGCCGGCGCAGCCATTGCCCCAGATCATCCATGTAACAGTAGACCACTGGTACCACCACCAGCGTCAACAGTGACGAGGTGATGACGCCGCCGATCACGGCCTGGCCCATCGGCGCGCGCATTTCGGAGCCCTCGGTCAGCGCAAAGGCCAGGGGCACCATGCCAAAGATCATCGCCAGCGTGGTCATCAGGATCGGGCGCAGCCGCACTTTGGCCGCCAGCAGCAGGGCTTCGCTGCGCTCCATGCCGTCTTCGCGGGCGCGGATCGCAAAGTCCACCAGCAATATGGCGTTCTTGGTCACCAGACCCATCAGCATGATGACACCGATGACCGAGAACATCGACAGCGCGGAGTTGAACATCATCAGCGCCAGCACCACGCCGATCAGCGTCAGCGGCAGCGCGGTCATCAGCGCTAGCGGCTGCAAAAAGCTCTTGAACTGGCTGGCCAGGATCATGTAGATAAAAATCACGGCCAGGGCCAGTGCCGAGATGGCGTAACTGAAGGCCTCGGCCATGTCCTTGGTGGCACCGCCAAAGCGGAAGTTGTAGCCCGGCGGCAAGGCGATGCCGTCCATGACTTTTTTGATGTCCGCTGACGCCTCGCCGCTGGAGCGGCCCGACACATTGGCGCTGAGGGCGACCTCACGGTTCAGGTCGCGTCGGTTGATCTGGTTGGGGCCGATGGTGTCACGCACCTGTGCCACCTGCCCCAGCCGCACAATGCGGGCGCTGCCGTCAGCCTGGGTGCCGATGTTGAAGGGCAGTTGTTCCATATCCTGCGGGCTGTTGCGCGCTGACGGCGCCAGACGCACATTCACGTCATAGGTCTGGTCGTCCGGCGCGCGCCAGTTGCCCACGGTCTGGCCAGCCACCAGGGTGCGCAGCGCGCTGCCGATCTGCGCCACGCTCAGGCCCAGGTCAGACGCCACGTCGCGCCGGATCTGGATGTCGAGCGCCGGTTTGCCGGGTTTGGCCGTGGTGTCGAGGTCGACCAGGCCCGGAATGTTGCGCACCCCCTCCAGCGTCAGCTTCGACAGCCGCTCCAGCTCGGCTGTGTCGGGGCCCTGGATCGAAAAGGACAACTGCTTTTGCCCGCCGACCGAATCGGTCAGCCCGACATGGGTGACGGTGATGCCGGGCACCCGGCGCAGCCGCTCACGCAACTGGGTCGACATCTCCTCCACACCAAGCTTGCGGTCCTTGCGGTCAACCAGTCGCACATAGATGCTGGCGTACATCTTGCCTTGCGCGGTGCCGGTGTTGATGGTGGTCAAGGTGTAACGGACTTCGGGGAAAGCGCGAATCACGGCCTCAACCTGGCGTGCCCGGCCCTCGGTCACCTCCAGCGAGGAGCCCGCTGGCGTGTAAAAACTCAGCGTGGTCTCGGAGAAATCTGATTTGGGTACAAATTCTGTGCCCACCAGCGGCACCATGAAGACGCTACCCACAAAAATAGCCAGCGCCAGCGCCAGCGTCAGTATCTTGTGACCCAGCGCCCGCCGCAGCACCCCCTGGTAGGCGTCGGCCAGGCCCTCGGTGGCGCGGTCAAACCAGCCGGTGACACGGCCTATGGTCTTGTCATACAGCGTGCGGCGACGCGGTGCCCCGCCAGCTGCGGCGCCATGGGCCTCGATGCTCGGGTCGTGCCAGATGCTCGACAGCATGGGGTCCAAGGTGAAGCTGACAAACATCGAAATCAGCACAGCGGCCACGATGGTGATGCCGAACTCATGGAAAAACTTGCCAATGATGCCGCCCATGAAGCCAATCGGCAAAAACACTGCCACGATGGACAGTGTGGTGGCCAGCACAGCCAGACCAATCTCCTGCGTGCCGTCCAGCGAGGCCTGGTAGGCGCTCTTGCCCATTTGCACATGACGAACAATGTTCTCCCGCACCACAATCGCGTCGTCAATCAGCAGGCCCACGCACAGGCTCAGCGCCATCAGGGTGATCATGTTGATGGTGAAGCCGGCCATGTACATGAACAAAAAGGAGCCGATCAGGGCGATGGGCAGTGTCAGCCCGGTGATCACCGTGGAGCGCCAGGAGTTCAGGAACAGGAACACGATCAGCACCGTCAGTACCGCACCTTCGATCAGGGTGCGGCGCACGTTGTCGACAGACACGCGGATCTGGCGCGAGCCGTCAGTGATCTGCTCCAACCGCACGCCGGGCGGCAGCTGTTCTTTCATGGCGGCCATGGTCTTGACCAGGCCATCGACCACGGCGATGGTGTTTTCGTCCTGCGACTTCTGCACGTTGAGCAACAGCGTGCGTTGGCCGTTGTAAAGCGCCAGGCTCTCGGCTTCCTGCGCGTCGTCGCTGACCCGGGCCAGCTGCTCCAGCCGTACCGGGGCGCCGCCTTTGCGCGCCACGATGATTCGGCCGAAGTCCTCGGGGCGCTGAAGCCGGCCAGCGATCTGGATCACGCGCTCCTGCTCTAGCGAGCGGATGGCGCCCAGGGGCAGGTCCTGGTTCTCGTTGCGCACCGCGGTCACCACCTGGTCCGGCGAAATGCCATAGCTCTCCAGCGCCTGCGGGTTCAGGTACAGGTTGATCTCGCGCCGGGTGGCGCCTACCAAGGTGACCGAGCCCACGCCGCGCACGTTTTCGAAGCGTTTTTTCAGGGTTTGTTCGGCCCAATTGCTGAGTTCCACCGCGCTCGGCACCCGGCCCTTGGCAGCGGCCGGGTCTGCCAGCACCGCCACCGACCAGATGGCGCGGGCCGATGGGTCAAAGCGCAGCACCCGTGGCTCTTTGACCTCGGCGCGCAGGTTGGGCTTGATGGAGGCCACTTTTTCGCGCACGTCGTCGGCGGCCTTGCGGCCGTCGATGTTCAGGTTGAACTCGATCACCACGACCGACTGGCCCTCGTAGCTGCGCGAGGTCAGGGCGCTGATGCCGGCGATTGAGTTGACGCCCTCCTCGATCTTGCGCGAGACCTCACTCTCCACAATCTCGGGCGCAGCGCCAGGGTAGTCCGCAATCACCACCACGGTGGGGAAGTCGATGTTGGGGAACTGGTCGACTTGCAGCCGTTGCAGCGAGAACAGGCCCAACACCACCAGGGCCAGCATGACCATGGTGGCAAAGACCGGGTTTTTAAGACTGACGCGGGTGAACCACATGGTTTATTGACCCTGCGGCAGTTTGACCCGGGTGCCCACGCGCAGGCTGCCCACGCTGCCCGACAGCAGCAGTGCGTTCTCGGCCAAGCCCTTGATGGCAATCAGGTTTTGGCCGTCGCGTTCGCCACGGGCACCCAACTCCACGGTTTGGTGAAGCACAGCCCCGTCCTGGATCAACTGCACATAGGGCAGGGGCTTGTCGGTGCGCACGGCGCTCAGAGGCACAGCTGGCAGGCTCAGGCTGCCGGTGGTCAATGTGCCCTGGGCAAACAGGCCCTGGCGCAGACCGGCGTTGGGCTGTACCGCGAGGTAGGCCAGCACGGCCCGGCTGCCGGAGAGCGCGCTGGGGTTGACACGCACCACCTTGGCGGTCAACGGCGCTGTGGCGCCTTCAATACTCAGTCGAGCGACCTGCCCGGTCTTGACCAGCAGCGAATCGGCTGGGCTGATGCTGGCCTCCAGCTCGAGCCGGCTCAGGTCCACAATTTCCAGAATACGGGCGTCAATCGCCACCCGCTCTCCAGGTTGCGCCAGCCGCTGCGCCACCAAGCCCGCCATCGGTGCGCGCAGCACGGTGTCATCGAGCGATTTGGCGGCCAGGTCGGCCCCGGCCACGGCGGCCCGGTAGCTGGCCTCAGCGGCAGTGAGGCTGGCCTGTGAGGTGTCCAATGCTGTCTTGGAGATAAAGCCCTGGTCCACCAAAGAGCGGTTGTTCTCGAAGCTGCGCCGGGCAATGTCCACCTGAGCGCGCGCGGCTTCGGCCTGCTGCTGCGCCTGGCGTACCCGCGCTTGCGATTCGGTGGCCTCAATGCGGGCCACCACTTGACTGGCCGTGACCCGGTCGCCTTCACGCAAAGTCAAACCCTGGAGCTCACCGGCCACCCGGGCCTTGACAAAGGCCGTATTGGCGGCGCGCAAGGGGCCGGCGATGGCCAGGCCCTGAACCAGATCGATGGTTTTGAGCTGCACCAGATCAGCTGGCGCCAGTTCCACCACGGCCTGGATTTTTT
>RFWA01000145.1 GCA_009922295.1 Betaproteobacteria bacterium | reverse complement strand
GCGGCTGCTGCCAAATAAGGGCGCGCAAGGCGTTTGACGTGTGGCCCTTCGTCTAGGTGCGATTGTTGAAGCTTTGGGTGGCGAGCTCCACGGTGATCCCGACACCCTGATTGTGACGCTTGCCCCCCTGGAGACTGCCGGACCTGAGGCGCTGAGTTTTCTCAGCCATCCCAAATATCAGGGTTTGCTGGCCGCGTCAAAGGCTGCCTGCGTGATTGTGGGCCCCGACCATCAGGCGCAGGCGTCCCTGCGGGGCGCCTGTATCGTGGTCGGTGAGCCCTACCTCTATTTCTCCCGTGTGACCCGGCTCTGGAAGTCCGCTCTGGAGCGGCCGGTCCGCGACAGGATACATCCCAGTGCGGTGATTGATCCGGAGGCTCGGGTTCATGCCAGCGCCATCGTCGGAGCCCTGTGTGTCATTGAGCGCGGTGCCACCATTGGTGCTAACACTGAGTTGAGGTCTCGGGTTACCGTGGCGGAAGGCTGTCATATTGGCGAGCGCTGCCTGCTCCACCCCGGCGTGGTGATTGGTGCGGATGGCTTCGGCTTTGCGCCCAACAACGGTGTTTGGGAAAAAATCGAGCAGCTGGGCGCGGTACGGATCGGCCATGACGTCGAAATTGGTGCCAACACTTGCATCGACCGTGGTGCGCTGCAAGATACGCTGATCGCCGATGGCGTTAAGCTCGACAACCTGGTTCAGATCGGTCATAACGTCCAGATTGGCGCGCACAGCGCCTTGGCCGGCTGTGTAGGTGTGGCAGGAAGTGCCCGGATTGGTGCACATTGCACACTGGGCGGTGGCGCCATCGTGCTAGGGCACCTTGAGCTGGCCGATCACGTGCACATTTCAGCAGCCAGTGTGGTCACCCGCTCGATCCGCAAGCCGGGCCATTACACCGGGTTTTTTCCGATCGATGACAACCTCGGTTGGGAAAAAAATGCTGCCTCGCTGAAACAACTCAACCGCTTGCGTGAGCGTGTTCGCAGCCTGGAACAAAAACTCGACAACAAGGGACCATCCTGATGGACATCCATAAGATTCTTAAGCAATTGCCGCATCGCTACCCGTTTCTGCTGGTCGACCGTGTGCTGGCCATTGACAAGGGTAAAACTATTCGCGCCATCAAGAATGTGACCATGAATGAGCCATTTTTCCAAGGCCACTTCCCACATCGTCCGGTCATGCCGGGCGTGTTGATGCTTGAGGCCCTGGCCCAGGCAGCTGCATTGCTCGCCTTTGACGCGCTAGACACGTCACCCAGCGACGACACCGTGTACTACTTTGCCGGCATTGACGGCGCACGCTTCAAGCGGCCGGTGGAGCCTGGTGATCAATTGATCCTGGAAGTGGCTTTGTTGCGCATGAAGGCCGGTATTTTCAAGTTCAAGGCCCGTGCGCTGGTGGGTCAGGATCTTGCGGTCGAGGCTGAATTGACCTGCGCGATGCGGGCCGTCCCCTGAGGTGGCTGTCGTGAGCGCGATACATGCGACGGCGCTGGTAGACCCCGGCGCCGAGCTTGACAGTTCGGTCACGGTGGGTCCGTACACAGTGATCGGTCCGCATGTGCGTATCGGTGCCGGGACGACCATTGGCCCGCATTGCGTGCTGGAGGGTCACACCACAATCGGCCAAGATAACCGCATCTTCCAGTTCAACTCTCTCGGCGCCATCCCGCAAGACAAAAAGTATGCTGGTGAGCCTTGTGAATTGGTGATCGGCGACCGCAACACCGTGCGTGAATTTTGTACCTTGAACATTGGCTCGCCCGGGGACCGTGGCGTGACCCGGGTGGGCAATGACAACTGGCTGATGGCCTACGTGCACCTGGCGCACGATTGCCAGGTGGGTGACCACACCATTTTTGCCAACAATGCGCAATTGGCGGGTCATGTACAGGTCGGGGATTGGGCCATTCTGGGCGGATTCACGGTGGTGCACCAGTTCGTGAAAATTGGTGCGCACAGCATGACCGCCATGTGCTCCCTGCTGTTTGCCGATCTGCCGCCCTTTGTCATGTGCCAGGGTCAACCAGCGCAGGCCCGGTCCATGAATTACGAAGGTTTGCGCCGGCGCGGGTTTTCGGCGGAGCGACTGGCCGTCGTCAAGGCCATGCACAGGGCGCTGTATCGAGACAATCTGACACTTGACCTGGCCCGCCAAGCGATCGCCGATTTAGGTGAAAAAGGCCTGGAAGCCTTGTCAGACATAGAGATGATGCTCTCATTTTTAGAGCAAACCTCGCTACAGCGCGGCATCGTGCGCTGAGCCGGGTCAGGCTGCCATGCACGCCCTGAATTTGGCCATGGTCGCTGGTGAAACCTCGGGTGACCTGCTTGCCGGTCTGATGCTAGATGGCTTGCGGGCCCGCTGGTCCGACTTGCACGCAGCCGGAATTGGCGGGCCTCAGATGGCCGCTCGAGGCTTCACTGCTTGGTGGCCAGATGAGAAACTGTCGGTGCATGGCTATGGCTGGGAGGTGCTGAGTCGCTACCGCGAGATCGTGGGAATAAGGCGCCAACTCAAGACGCGCTTGCTGCTGCAGCGCCCAGACCTGTTTATTGGCGTCGACGCCCCGGATTTCAATCTGGGCTTGGAAGCTGCGCTGAAGGCAAATGGCGTCAAGACTGTGCATTTTGTTTGCCCCTCGGTCTGGGCTTGGCGGGCCGAGCGGCTCAACGCCATCCGTCGCAGCGTGGACCACGTGCTTTGCCTGTTCCCTTTTGAGCCGGCGCTGCTTGCTCGTCATGGAATCGCGGCCACCTATGTCGGCCATCCGCTGGCTCAGGTCATCCCGCTCGAGCCAGATCGGGCTGCCGCGCGGGAAAAGCTTGGGCTTCGTCAGGATGCCCCGGTGCTGGCACTTTTGCCCGGTAGCCGGCAATCTGAAATTGTGCACTTAGCGTTGCGATTTTTTCAAGCGGCAGCTCTGGTCCGGCAGGCTCAGCCAACAATGCAGTTCGTGGTGCCAGCCGTGCCGGCCTTGATCCCGGCGATTGAACAGGCCGCACGGGCCAGCGGCATGGCGGCGTACCTGACCATCGTGGCGGGGCAGTCGCACACGGCGCTGGCCGCCTGTGACTTGACCCTCATTGCCAGCGGCACCGCCACGCTTGAAGCCGCGCTGTTCAAACGCCCCATGGTCATCGCCTACCACATGAGCGCGCTGTCCTGGCAGATCATGCGGCGCAAAAAATTGCAGCCCTGGGTCGGCTTGCCCAATATTCTGTGCCAGGATTTTGTCGTGCCAGAACTGCTACAGCAGGCTGCCACACCCCGCGCTCTGGCCGATGCCGTCCTGAATGGCTTGGCCGCAAAGCCTGCCCAAGTGGCGGATTTGCAACAGCGCTTTACCGAGTTGCACCTGCAATTGCGCCAGGACACGCCGAAAATAGCTGCTCATGCGATCGAAAAAATCCTCCAGACCTGAACAAGTGGCCCTGTCATGGGACATCCCTGGCTTGATCGCCGGCGTGGATGAGGCCGGGCGCGGTCCGTTGGCCGGGCCAGTGGTGGCTGCCGCCGTGATTTTGGACGAGCGCAAGCCCATCAAGGGTCTGGCTGATTCGAAAAAACTCACCCCGTTACGACGCGAGCGCTTGTTCGACGAGATCAAAGCCAAGGCCTTGTGCTGCTCAATTGCCGAAGCGAGCGTCGAGGAAATCGACCGGCTCAACATCTTGCAGGCGACCCTTCTGGCGATGCGCCGGGCGGTGGAGGGCCTGCGCCTAAAGCCCAATAAGGTGCTGGTCGATGGCAACCGCCTGCCCGTGCTTGGGGTGCTGGCCGAGGCCATCATTGGCGGCGACGCCCTGGTGCCAGCCATTTCTGCGGCCTCGATTCTGGCCAAGGTGCACCGGGACAGGTGGTGCCTTGAGCTTGACCAGCACTACCCGCAGTACGGTTTTGCGCGGCACAAGGGCTACGGCACCGCGGCTCATCTGGTGGCCTTGCAGCTGCATGGCCCCTGCGCCCAGCATCGCACCAGTTTCCGACCGGTGGCCGAACTTCTGTGATGCCTGCCGCGCCAGTCCAGTTTGTCAGTTCGCGTGACAACCCCCTGCTCAAAGAGCTGCGTCGACTGACGCAGGACAGCACGGCCTACCGCCGGCAGGGTCGGATCTGGGTTGAGGGCGATCACCTTTGCCGTGCTGCACTGCTGCGCGGCGTGGCGCCAGTGCTTGCGATTTTTTCTGCATCACTTTGGCCGATAGCCCCCGCCGAATGGACACAGTGTGCTACTTGTCGTGCTGGGTCAGGTGGCGACGGTCATTCTGGACCGCGTGCAAGATGCCGGCAATGTTGGGGCGATTCTGCGCAGTGCTTCAGCTTTCGGCTTCGTCCAGGTGATTGCCCTCAAAGGAACAGCGGCGCTGTGGTCGCCCAAAGTGCTGCGGGCCGGCATGGGTGCGCACTTTGGTCTGACCTTGTTCGACGGTGTCGAGCCCGACGTTCTCAATGCGCTTGATGTGCCGATTCTGGTCACCAGTTCCCATGCCGGCATGGCGTTGCACCAATTGCTGAGCCAGGGCGCGCTGCCCATGCCCTGTGCCTGGGCCTTTGGCCACGAGGGGCAAGGTGTCAGCGATTACCTGGCCCGCAGGGCCGGCCTGCAGGTACGCATTGCCCAGCCGGGTGGCGAGGAATCATTGAATGTGGCCAGTGCGGCAGCCATTTGCCTGCACGCCAGTGCCACGGTGGCCTTGCCATGACGGCCGTTTTGGCGCGCGGCCCTCAGCTATAATAGGGTGCTTAACCGCACTCCCGTACGCCTAGCGCAACTCAGGCTCCATCCCACCTTTAAGCCTTTTCAGGATATGTTCCTGAGGAGCATTGGGCGTACCCGTAACTTACTCGGAGAACCCCGTGCTTTTGTCTCTTAAGGGAACCGCCCCTCCCGCCATCTTGGCGCTCGCAGACGGCACTGTCTATGTTGGTGATTCCATTGGTGCCCCGGGTGAAACGGTCGGAGAGGTGGTGTTCAACACTGCCATGACCGGCTACCAGGAAATCCTGACCGACCCGAGCTACTGCCAGCAAATCGTCACTCTGACCTTGGAGGCTTCCCATACTTACGCGGCCGGACTCATCATCAAAGACTTGCCGCTGGTGGCCTCCAATTTCCGGCAGGACATGAGCCTGGGACACTACCTGCGACGCGAAGGCACGGTGGCTATCGCCAACATCGACACCCGCAAACTGACCCGTCAGCTGCGTACACAGGGTGCACAAAACGGTTGTATTTTGGGCCTGGCAGCAGGCGAGGCGGTCACGCCGGCCGCTATCGACCATGCCAAGGCCCTGGCGCTTGCCGCACCGACCATGACCGGGCTGGATTTGGCCCGCGTGGTGTCGGCCAAAGCCCCCTACGCATGGACTCAGACCGAGTGGCAATTGGCCCATGCCAGTCTGGACGGCAAGCCCGGTTACGGCGAACAGACCCAAAGCCGCTTCCACGTGCTGGCCTATGACTTTGGCGTCAAGCACAACATCCTGCGCATGCTGGCCGAGCGCGGCTGTCGGGTCACGGTGGTGCCGGCGCAAACCAGCGCCACCGAGGTACTGGCTCATCGGCCGGACGGTATTTTTCTCAGCAACGGCCCGGGCGACCCGCAGCCTTGCGACTACGCGATTGCCGCTGCCGCCACCCTGATCGACAGCGGCATCCCGACCTTTGGCATCTGCCTGGGGCATCAGATCATGGCGCTGGCCAGCGGTGCGCGCACCTTCAAAATGAAGTTTGGGCATCACGGCGCGAACCATCCAGTGCAGGAACTCGGCAGCGGACGCGTCAGCATCACAAGCCAGAACCATGGTTTCGCGGTGGATGACACGTCTCTGCCATCGACCCTGCGCGTCACCCATGTCAGCCTGTTTGACGGCACCGTGCAGGGCTTGGAGCGCACCGACCGGCCGGCGTTTTGCTTCCAGGGCCACCCCGAGGCCTCACCGGGCCCGCACGACATCGGCTACATGTTTGACCGCTTCATCCGGGAGATGGAGTCGCGGGCATGAATTTTTATGGGGTGACCGATCTGTGGACCTATGTGGTCGGCGCCTTTGGCATCATCCTGCTGCCCGGGCCTAACTCGCTGTTCGTGTTGTCGGTGGCCACGGCGCGCGGCGTGAAAGCCGGGTTTCAGGGTGCCTTGGGCGTGTTCTTGGGCGACACGGTGCTGCTGGTAATGGTCGCGCTGGGGGCGGCCGGCTTGTTGCGCACCACGCCGGCGCTGTTCATGGTGGTGAAGTACGCCGGTGCCGCTTACCTGGGATGGGTCGGGGTGCAACTGCTGTTGGCGGCGTTGCAAAAATGGCGTGGTGCCGACGACAGCGCTGGCAGCACGGTGCCGGTGGTGCCG
>RFWA01000144.1 GCA_009922295.1 Betaproteobacteria bacterium | reverse complement strand
GCAACGCCTGCTGGACCTGGGCACCGACGCCATCATCACCGACCGGGTTGACCTGTTCCCACCGGCTTGAATCCGCGCGGCTTTGCTATCATTTCCTTCATTTGCTGAAAGGATGCCCCTGATGAACTTCAAATTCAAACAACTCGGCCTGGCCCTGGCCGCAGGCGCCCTGCTGCTGGCCGGTGCGGCCCAGGCGGCTGACCCCAAGGTGCTCAATATTTACAACTGGTCGGACTACATCGCCGAGGACACGATCAAAAATTTTGAGAAAGAAACTGGTATCAAGGTGCGCTACGACACCTACGATAACAACGAAATCCTGCACGCCAAGCTGGTAGCCGGCAAAACCGGCTATGACATCGTGGTGCCGGGCTCGCACTTTGCCAAGACCCAGATCGAAGGCGGGCTGCTGCAAAAGCTGGACCGTAGCAAGCTCAGCAACTGGGGCAACCTCGACAAGGGCCTGCTGGACCAGTTGGCCAAGCTGGACCCTGGCAACGCCCACCTGGTCGACTGGCTGTGGGGCTATGTCACGGTCGGTATCAACGTCAACAAGGTCAAGGCCGCGCTGGGCGACATGCCCATGCCCGAGAACGCTTGGAGCCTGCTGTTTGACCCCAAGTACGCCAGCAAGCTTAAGAGCTGCGGCGTGAGCGTGCTCGACTCCGCCTCTGAGGTGCTGCCAGCGGCCCTGCTCTACCTGGGCAAGCCACCGTACAGCCGGGACGCAGCCGACTACGCCGAAGCTGCCAAGCTGCTCAAGGGCATCCGGCCCTTTGTGACCAAATTCTCGTCATCGGGCTACATTGAGGACATGGTGGGCGGCGCAACATGTCTGGTCATGGGTTTCTCGGGCGACATCAACATCGCCCGCAGCCGTGCCGCTGAGGCGGCTACCGCGACCGACACCAAGACCAAAACCAAGGGCAAGCCCAAAGAGCCGGTGGTGATCGAGGCACTGGTGCCCAAGACCGGCGCCACCCTGTTCTTTGACACCATGGCCATCCCCAAAGACGCCAAAAATGTAGAGAACGCCCACCTGTTCATCAACTACATCCTACGCCCAGAAGTGCACGCGTCGCTGACCAACAAGGTGTTTTATGCCAATCCGAACGCAGCCTCTCTGAAGTTTGTAAAAAAGGACGTGGCCGAGAACAAGTCCATCTTTCTGGACGCCGCCGCCGCCAAGACCATGATGGCACCGGACGCCCTGCCGCAGGACGCACGGCGCGTGCAAACCCGCACCTTCACCAGCTTCAAGGCAGGCAAATAAGCGCTAAGCTTGCCAGCCCCGTGCCATCAGCCACTGGCTGGTGGCGCAGGCCACCGCCATGGCGGCGTAGCTGACCATCTTGCCGTCCCGGCCTGTGAGCCATAAGCCCAGTGCCATTACAACGACACTCGCTATGATATTAATAGCTAACTGTGTAGGCAGGGTAAGGGCTGACGGCCTTTTTTTCATAAAGAATTGTGCTGCCAGTGTGAACAGCAATGCCAGGCTGAGTGCTGGTGCGGCAAAGTTCAACAGGTGGGTGAGAGCGGCTACAGGGCCCATTAGCCGTGAAACCTTTGTATAAATGGTGGATGCGACACCGCCTGATTTTATAATCCGGCCATGCCAGTCTGGGCCCTTGGGCTAAACCACACCACCGCGCCGCTTGATTTGCGTGGCCGCTTCGCCTTTGCGATCGAGCAGATTGAGCCTACCCTGCTGGCCCTGCGCCGCTCCTTGTCGCGCCCTCCCGAGGCGGCGCTCATCTCCACCTGCAACCGCACCGAGATTTACTGCGCCGGCGAGCAGCCCGAGTTGGAGCGCACCCTGGACTGGCTGGCCCAGTCCGGCGGCGTGTCGCCCGCCACGCTTCGCTCCCACGCCTACACTCTGGAAGATGGACAAGCCGCACGGCACGCCTTTCGGGTGGCCAGCGGGCTCGACTCCATGGTGCTGGGCGAGCCGCAAATCTTGGGTCAGTTCAAAGACGCGGTGCGTGCCGCCGAGGCCGCGGGGACCCTGGGCAGTACCCTGAGCCAGATGTTTCAGCGCTCTTTTGCAGTGGCCAAAGAAGTGCGAAGCTCGACCGAGATCGGGGCCCACTCTATCAGCATGGCAGCAGCGGCTGTGCGCCTCTCAGGCCAGTTGTTTGAAGACTTGGGCAAAGTCAATATCCTGTTTGTGGGCGCGGGCGAGATGATCGAGCTGTGCGCCACCCACTTCGCCGCCAAAAGCCCCAAACGCATGGTGATTGCCAACCGCACGCTGGAGCGCGGCGAAAAACTGGCAAGTCGGTTCGGCGGGGAGGTGATGCACCTGGCTGAAGTGCCCGCACGGCTGCATGAATTTGACGCGGTTGTCAGCTGCACCGCCAGCACCCTGCCCATCATTGGCCTGGGGGCCGTAGAGCGAGCCCTGAAACAACGCCGCCGCCGCCCCATGTTCATGGTTGACCTGGCAGTGCCGCGTGACATCGAACCCGAAGTCAAGGCCCTAGGTGACGTCTACCTGTACACGGTGGACGACCTGGCTGGCGTGGTACAGACCGCTCAGGCAAGCCGACAGGCAGCCGTAGCGCAGGCCGAGGCCATTGTGGATGCCGGCGTGCAGAGTTTCATGCACTGGGTGGACCAGCGCAACGCCGTGCCACTGATCCAGCAGCTCAATGCCCAGGCCGACGAGTGGCGCGCTGCTGAAATTGCCCGGGCGCGCAAGCTGCTGGCCAAGGGTGAAAACGTGGAGGCGGTGCTGGAGGCGCTGTCCCGAGGCCTGACGCAAAAAATGCTGCACGGGGCACTGGCCGAGCTGCATGCCGGTGACACACTGGCCCGCGAACGCGCGAGCTCGGCGATCCAGCATTTCTTTTTGCGCCGCGAACGTTAGCGACGCTGTCCGCGGCCCATGCCTGGGCAATGCCCTGGCCCCCGGCTGCACTTTGCAGCCGCCCCCGAAGCCATCACCGCCCCGTCCGACCGTGAAACTATTTTTCCGACAACAACTCGCCCGCTACGCCGACCGCCTGGGGGAACTGGAGTTTTTGCTCTCGCGCGAAGACATCATGAAAGACATGGCTCAGTTCCTGGTCCTGTCGCGCGAACACACTGAGGTCGCTGCGGTGGCTGGCCGTTGGGCCCGCTACGGCCAGCGCGAAGCCGATCTGGCCAGCGCGCAGGAGATGCTGAGCAGCTCGGCCGACGACCCCGAGATGGCCGGCATGGCGCAAGAAGAGCTTGAGGCCGCTCAGGCGGAGCTGCAGGTGCTGGACGACGAGCTGCAACGCATGCTGCTGCCCAAGGACCCGGACGACGCACGCAACGCCTTTGTCGAGATTCGCGCCGGCACCGGCGGCGACGAGTCAGCCCTGTTTGCCGGCGACCTGGCCCGCATGTACACCCGCTACTGCGACAAGCAGGGTTGGAAAACCGAGGTCATCAGCGAATCGCTGAGCGAACTAGGCGGCTACAAGGAGCTGGTGTTGCGGATTGAGGGGGTGCAGGTCTACGGCGCGCTCAAGTTTGAATCGGGCGGCCACAGGGTGCAGCGTGTGCCCGCCACAGAAACCCAGGGCCGCATCCACACCAGCGCCTGTACGGTGGCCGTATTGCCCGAGCCGGATGAGGCCACCGCGGTGCAGATCAACCCGGCCGACCTGCGCATCGATACCTACCGCGCCAGCGGCGCCGGTGGCCAGCACATCAACAAGACAGACTCGGCGGTGCGCATCACCCACGTCCCCACGGGCATCGTGGCTGAATGCCAGGATGACCGCAGCCAGCACCGCAACAAAGCCAAAGCCCTGCAAGTTTTGTCCGCCCGCATTCAGGAAAAAGACCGCTCTGAGCGCGCAGCACGCGACGCCGCCCAGCGCAAAAGCCTGATCGGCAGCGGTGACCGCAGCGACCGCATCCGCACCTACAACTTCCCGCAGGGCCGGCTGACCGACCACCGCATCAACCTCACCCTCTACAAGCTGCTGACCATCATGGAGGGCGATCTGGACGACGTGGTGCAAGCCCTACAGGCCTATGAGGCGGCGCAGCAGCTGGCTGAGCTTGAAGTGGGACTGGCGGGGTGAGTAGGCGATGACGACACTGGGCACGGCCCTGAGCCAGGCTCAGGGACAGGGCATGGACCGGCTCGACGCCCAGCTCTTGCTGCTGCATGTGCTGGGCCAGGATGCGCACGACAGAGCCTGGCTACTGGCGCATGACTCAGACGCTTTGCCCGCCGCCGCCGAGGGCCACCTGGCGCCCCTGGTAGCACGCCGGGCGGCTGGCGAGCCCCTGGCGTACATCATTGGCAGGCGTGAGTTTTTTGGGCTTGACCTGGAGGTCAACCCCAGCGTACTCATCCCGCGTCCTGACACCGAGATCTTGGTGGAGTGGGCGCTCGAACATTTGCCCACCACGACAGACCAGACTCTGCGCGTGCTCGACCTGGGCACTGGCAGCGGCGCAATTGCGCTGGCGCTCAAGGCCCAGCGGCCAGGGGCACAGGTGCAGGCACTCGACTGGAGCGAGGCCGCGCTGGCCGTGGCACGGCGCAATGCGGCACGCTTGAGCCTGGACATCACGTTCGCGCAGGGCAACTGGCTGGACAGCAACCACCAGCGCTACCACCTGATCGTCGCCAACCCACCCTATGTGGCTGACGCCGACCCTCACTTGTCAGCGCTGGCGCATGAGCCACTGCAGGCGCTTACCGCCGGCCCGGACGGCCTACAAGATTTAAGCACCATCATCGCCAGCGCACTCGGCCACTTGTACCCTGGCGGGAGTTTGCTTCTGGAGCACGGGCACAAGCAGGCAGTGGCCGTTCGCGAGTTGCTGGCCGTCGCCGGCTTTTGTAAGATCGCGTCTCGCCGTGATCTGGCAGGCATCGAGCGCTGCAGCGGCGGACAACAGTCGCTTGAACCACACCCCCACGCCCATGCATCCCTTCGAACAATAGGGTCACCAGCAGCACATCGGCCCCCAAGGTGAAATAATAGGGACATTGTTATTTTTGGAGCCCCAGCATGAGTGACACCCAACAACGTATTGACCAACTCGTCAAATCCAGCGAAGTGCTGCTGTTCATGAAAGGCAACGCCAATTTCCCGCAGTGTGGCTTCTCGGGTCGGGCGATCCAGATCCTGAAGGCCTGCGGCGTTGATGCCAAGGCCGTCACGACCGTCAACGTGCTGGAAGACCCCGCCATTCGGGCCGGCATCAAGGACTACAGCAATTGGCCTACCATCCCGCAGCTCTACGTCAAAGGCGAGTTCATTGGCGGCTCCGACATCATGACGGAGATGTATGAAAGCGGCGAACTGCAGCAGGTGCTGACTGGCAAAGCCGCCTGAAGTCCCGGCCCGCCATGCACTGCGGGCCAAGTCAAGGCAACCAGCGGCTTTTGGTCGCTAGCACGGCGCTCGGGTAAGGCGCTTGGCCACGCGAGCCGTTGTAGCGTCCCAATGCCATAAACAGGTCGCCCCGCTCCAGATCAAGGTAATGTCGCAGGATCACGCAGCCAAAGCGCAAATTGGTCTGCAAGTGGAACAGCCTCCCGGTATCGCCGTTACCCAAGACCCGCATCCAGAAGGGCATGACTTGCATATAGCCTCGGGCGCCAGCGCTTGACACGGCATGCTTGCGAAAGTTACTTTCCACCTGAACCAGCGCCAAGACTAACGCTGGCTCCAACCCGGCTCGGCGGCTTTCGTACCACAGAGTCTGTAAAAACTCCTTGCGCACATCAAAGTCGGGCTTCTGCTTTTTCAGGCGCTCACTCATGGCGCCCAGCCAACGCTGGTAATTGAGCCGATCGGCGCTGTCCGCGAAATCTGGCCAAGAGGCCAAAACGCCTTGAAACTGGCAGGCTGGCCACGACCAGGGTCAGACCGCCAGACGCGCGCTGAGCAGGGCCGCAATGTCAGCCAGTGGCACTGCCGTCGCTGCGGCGTCACGCCGGTGCTGGTACTCGACCTCACCGGCCTTCAGGCCCCGGTCGCCCAGGGTCACGCGGTGCGGCACGCCAATCAGCTCCCAATCAGCGAACATGGCACCCGGGCGCTCGCCGCGGTCATCCAGAATGACGTCAACACCCATGGCCATCAACTGGGCATAGAGCCCATCGGCCGCGGCCTTGACGTCGGGGAAACGGTCAGGGCTGATCGGGCACAGCACCACGGTGAACGGCGCCAGGGCATCAGGCCAGATGATGCCGCGTGCATCATGGTTCTGCTCAATGGCGGCCGCCGGCAGCCGGGTGATGCCAATGCCATAGCAGCCCATTTCCATGAACTGCGGTTTGCCGTTCACATCAAGAAAAGTGGCATTCATGGCCTGGCTGTACTTGGTGCCCAGGTAAAACACATGGCCAATTTCG
>RFWA01000143.1 GCA_009922295.1 Betaproteobacteria bacterium | reverse complement strand
CGTCATCACCATGCCGCTGCTTGCGGCGGTATTCAGCGCCATGGGCATCATCGGCGGCTGGGTGGTCGGGGTGTTGATGATTGGCGTGGATGCGGGCTCTTTCTGGAGCCAGATCCAGGGCGGCGTCGATGTCTGGAAAGACGTGGGCAACGGTGTCATCAAGAGCATCGTATTCGGCTTCACCGTGACCTTTGTCGCCCTGCTGCAGGGCTATGGGGCACAACCCACGCCCGAAGGGGTGGCCAGCGCCACCACCCGCACGGTGGTGGTCGCCTCGCTGGCGGTGCTGGGCCTGGACTTTATCCTGACCGCCATGATGTTCACGATTTAAGGGAAAGCCGTATGCAACGCTCCAAAAATGATGTCTGGGTTGGTCTGTTTGTGCTGATTGGCGCCGCCGCCATCCTGTTCTTGGCCCTTCAGTCGGCCAACCTCTTGAGTTTGAGTTTTCAGACCACTTACCGGGTGGTCGCCAAGTTTGACAATGTGGGCGGCCTCAAACCCAAGGCCGCAGTGCGCAGCGCCGGTGTGGTCGTGGGGCGCGTTGAGAAGATCGTGTTTGATGACAAGTCTTTTCAGGCTCTCGTCACGTTGGCGCTAGAGAGCCGCTATGCCTTTCCCAAGGACAGCTCGCTCAAGATCCTGACCAGCGGCCTGCTCGGTGAGCAGTACCTGGGGATCGAGGCCGGCGCCGAGGCGAAAAACCTGGCGGCTGACGATGTCATTGGCAGCACCCAGTCTGCCGTGGTGCTGGAGAGCCTGATCAGCCAATTTTTGTACAACAAGGCAGCCGATGCCAGCACGCCGGACGTGACGCCCAAGGCAAAACCATGACGGTGAGCGGCTTCGGCTCAATCTGTCACCAACGCCGACGCCGGCCGGTCCTTGTGGCAGTGCATGGCTTTTTGCTCGCCGAGCTGTTGCTCGCTTTGGTGGGGTGTGCCAGCGGTCCGCAGGTTACCCCACATGACCCGCTGGAGTCGTTCAACCGGGGCGTGTTTCGCTTGAACGATACCCTCGACACGGCGCTGGTCAAACCGGTGGCCACCCTGTACCGCGAACGCACACCGACGCGGGTCCGCCAGGGCATTGGCAATGTGTTTGGCAATCTGGAAGATGTCTGGTCCGCCGTCAATAGCGCACTCCAGCTGAATGGCCGTGCGGTGACAGACAACGTCACGCGCGTGGTTTTCAACACCTTGATTGGCATCGGTGGCGTGGTTGATGTCGCCTCCGAGATGGACATCGAGCGCCACACCAAGGATTTCGGCCATACCCTCGGTTTCTGGGGCGTCCCGCCCGGCCCCTACCTGATGTTGCCGGTGTTGGGGCCATCTACGCTGCGGGATACCGTGGCGCTGCCACTGGATTGGCAGGGCGACCTGGTCAGGCAAATTCCCTATGTCCCAGGGCGCAATGCTGCGACCGTGTTGCGTGGCATCGACACCCGGTCCAGCTTGCTCAAAGCCACTAGCATGCTCGAAGAAGTGGCCTTGGACCGTTATACCTTCACCCGTGACGCCTTTTTGCAGCGCCGTAGAAATGATATCTTTGGCGGCAATCCGCCGGAAGAAGAAGCCCTAGCGCAGCCTGGGGTCCCAGATAAGAAAGTCTTACCATGATTCATCGAATCCTCAAGCAATGCCTTGTGACTTGCCTGCTGTTCAGCGCTAGCCTGCTGGCCTTACCCGCCCTGGCCGCCGACGAGACCGCCGACGCGCTGATCAAACGCCTGTCGACCGAGGTACTGGACACCATTCGCGCCGACAAGTCGATTCAGGCCGGTGATGTTGGCCGTATCGTCATGCTGGTCGACACCAAAATCATGCCGAACGTGAATTTTCAACGTATGACCGCCTCGGCCGTGGGGCCGGCGTGGCGCCAGGCCACGCCAGAACAGCAAAAGCGCCTGCTGGACGAATTCAAGACTCTGCTGGTGCGCACCTATGCGGGTGCCTTGACCCAGATCGTTGATCAGACGATCGTCGTCAAGCCTCTGCGTGCCTCGCCTGAGGACAAAGAGGTGGTGGTGCGGTCTGAGGTGAAGGGCCAGGGCGATGCGATCCAGCTTGAATACCGTCTGGAAAAAACGCCAGGCGAGGGTGCCGGCTGGAAAATCTACAACCTCAATGTGTTGGGTGTCTGGTTGGTAGAGACCTACCGCAGCCAGTTTGCGCAGGAAATCAATGCCAGGGGCTTGAACGGGCTGATTACCACGCTGTCTGAGCGCAACAAGGCCAACGCCAAAAAAGGCTGATGGTGTTGGTGCTACCCCCCCAACTGAGGCAGGCCGAGGCCAAGGCTTGCTTGCGTGGGCTGCTGCTGGAGTTGCCCGCCCAGGACGCAGTCGTCGTCGTGGATGCAGGGCCGCTGCTGCGCTTTGACTCGGCGGCATTGGCCGTGCTGCTCGAGCTGCGGCGGCAGAGCCTGGCCATCAGCAAGACCTTTGCCGTGGCGCAAATGCCGACTCGGCTGGCAGATCTGGCGGCGCTCTATGGCATTGGCGATTTGCTGGTCGCTGCGGTCGATTGAACCCGTAAAATACGGGTTCCAATGCCAGCCATCTCCTTCCAGTCGGTTTCCAAAACCTATTCCTCCCCACGCGGGCCCAAGGGCAGTACCTTTTTAGCGCTGGATCAGGTCAGCCTGAACATCGAGGCCGGTGAATTCTTTGGTCTGCTTGGGCCGAACGGCGCCGGCAAGACCACCATGATCTCCATCCTGGCTGGCCTGACCCGTGCCAGTGCCGGCAGCGTCAAGGTGCTGGGCAGCGACGTGCAAACCGATTACGCCGATGCCCGGCGTAAGCTCGGCATCGTGCCGCAAGAGCTGGTGTTTGACCCGTTTTTCAATGTGCGAGAGGCGCTGCGCTTTCAGTCGGGCTACTTTGGCATCCGCCATAACGACGCCTGGATCGATGAGTTGCTCGACAGCCTCGGCCTGACCGACAAGGCCAACGCCAACATGCGTCAGCTCTCGGGCGGCATGAAGCGTCGCGTGCTGGTGGCGCAGGCGCTGGTGCACAAACCCCCGGTCATCGTGCTTGACGAGCCCACCGCCGGCGTCGACGTCGAGCTGCGCCAGACCCTGTGGCAGTTCATCGCCCGGCTGAACAAGCAGGGGCACACCGTGCTGCTCACCACCCATTACCTGGAAGAGGCCGAGGCCCTGTGCGGCCGCATCGCCATGCTCAAGGCTGGCCGCGTGATTGCGCTCGACCGCACCAGCGAGTTGCTCAAGGCGGCCTCTGGCAATGTGCTGCGCTTCAAGATCGATGGCGAGCTGCCGCCCGCACTGGCTGAACGCGCCCGAATCACCGGTCGCATCGTGCAGTTTCCGGCGCGCGACGCGATCGACATCGAGACCTACCTCGGCGCTGTGCGCCAGGCTGGCCTGCTGGCGCAGGACATCGAGGTCCGCAAGGCCGACCTCGAAGACGTATTCCTGGCGCTCATGGGCCAGCAGAACGAGGGCGGGGCCGCGGCCACGCCGGCACCATGACCGGCTGGCGCACCCTGCTCTACAAGGAAGTGCTGCGCTTCTGGAAGGTCAGCTTCCAGACCGTAGCGGCACCGGTGCTGACCGCCGTGCTGTACCTGCTGATCTTTGGCCATGTGCTCGAAAACCATGTCAAGGTCTATGACCGAATCAGCTACACCGCCTTTCTGGTGCCAGGGCTGGTCATGATGAGCGTGTTGCAAAACTCATTTGCCAACAGCTCGTCCTCGCTGATCCAGAGCAAGATCATGGGCAATCTGGTGTTTCTGCTGCTGACGCCGCTGTCGCACTGGAGCTGGTTTTTTGCCTATGTCGGCTCCTCCGTGGCGCGTGGCCTGCTGGTCGGCTCGGGCGTGTTTGTGGTCACGGCCTGGTTTGCAGCGCCTGGCGTGGTCGCGCCGCTGTGGATCTTGGTGTTTGCGGTGCTTGGCTCGGCACTGCTCGGCACGCTGGGGCTGATCGCAGGCCTGTGGGCCGAGAAGTTTGACCAGCTCGCGGCTTTCCAGAACTTCGTCATCATGCCCATGACCTTCCTCAGCGGCGTGTTTTACTCCATCCATTCCTTGCCGGCGTTTTGGCAGGGCGTGAGCCACCTCAACCCCTTCTTCTACATGATCGACGGCTTTCGCTTCGGTTTCTTTGGCCAGAGCGATGTCTCGCCCTGGCTCAGCCTGACCATTGTGGGTGTGGCCCTGGCGGCGGCCAGCACGCTGGCGGTGCACCTGCTGCGCATCGGCTACAAGATCCGCAGCTGAACCCCTCCATACGGACCCCCCCATGACCGCAGACCAACTCAAGACACTGATCGCCGCCGGCCTGCGCTGCGAGCACCTCGAACTCGAAGGCGACGGCCGCCACTGGTACGCCACCATCGTCTCGCCCGAGTTTGAAGGCCAGCGCCCCATCCGCCGTCACCAGCAGGTCTATGCCACGCTGGGCGCCAAAATGCACACCGACGAGGTGCACGCCCTGTCGATGAAAACCTTCACCCCGGCCGAGTGGGCCGCGCAGCAGGCCTGACCCAGCCCATGGACAAACTCTTGATTCGCGGCGGCCGCCGCCTGCACGGCGAAGTGAGTATTTCCGGTGCTAAAAACGCAGCCCTGCCTGAGCTCTGTGCCTGCCTTCTGACCGCCGAGCCTGTGACGCTGCGCAATGTGCCGCGCCTCCAAGACGTGGCCACCATGCTCAAGCTGATCCGCAACATGGGGGTGCAGGCCGAACGTGCTGAAGACGGTCTGCTGCACCTGAATGCCGGCTCGCTGCACACGCCCGAGGCCCCGTACGAACTGGTCAAGACGATGCGCGCCTCGGTGCTGGCGCTGGGGCCGCTGCTGGCCCGCTTCGGCCATGCCAAGGTCTCTCTGCCGGGCGGCTGCGCCATTGGCTCGCGTCCGGTGGACCAGCACATCAAGGGCCTGACCGCCATGGGCGCCGACATCAAAGTGGAGCACGGCTACATGGTGGCGCGGCTGGCGCCAGGCCTTGCACGGCTGCGCGGCGCCCGCATCGCCACCGACATGGTCACCGTCACAGGTACCGAAAACTTTCTGATGGCCGCCTGCCTCGCCGATGGTGAAACCATCTTGGAGAACGCGGCGCAAGAGCCCGAGATCCCCGACCTGGCCGAGATGCTGATCGCCATGGGCGCCCGCATCGAAGGCCATGGCAGCAGCCGCATCCGCATCCAGGGCGTGCCGCAACTGCATGGCGCCACGCACCAGGTCGTGGCCGACCGCATCGAGACGGGCACCTTTTTATGCGCGGTGGCCGCCACCGGCGGTGACGTGCTGCTGCGCCACGGCCGCGGCGACCATCTGGAGGCGGTGATTGAAAAATTGCGTGACGCTGGCGCCACCGTCACGCCGCTGGCCGAGGGCATTCGGGTGCAGGCCGAGGGCCGCTTGCGCGCGCAGAGCTTTCGCACCACCGAGTACCCCGGTTTTCCCACCGACATGCAGGCGCAATTCATGGCCTTGAACTGTGTCTCACTGGGTACAGCCAAGGTCACGGAAACTATTTTTGAAAACCGCTTCATGCACGTTAACGAGCTGGTTCGCCTGGGTGCCAACATCCAGATCGACGGCAAGGTGGCACTGGTTGAAGGCGTGCCGCAGCTGTCGGGCGCTACCGTCATGGCCACCGACCTGCGGGCCTCGGCCAGCCTGGTGATTGCCGGTCTGGTGGCCGACGGCGACACGGTGGTGGACCGCATCTACCACCTGGACCGCGGCTATGACCAGATGGAGAGCAAGCTGCGCGCCCTGGGCGCTGACATTCAGCGCGTCAAATGATCACCCTAGCCCTGTCCAAAGGCCGCATCTTTGAGGAGACCCTGCCGCTGCTGCGTGCTGCTGGCATCGAGGTGCTGGACGACCCCGACACCTCCCGCAAACTGATTCTGGACACCAACCAACCGGACGTACGCGTGCTGGTGGTGCGCGCCACCGACGTGCCCACCTACGTGCAGTACGGCGGCGCTGACCTGGGCATCACGGGCCGCGACACCCTGATCGAGCACATCGCCGCCTGGGGCGGCAACGCTGGCGCAGCCGGCCTTTACCAGCCCTTGGACCTGGGCATTTCGCGCTGCCGCATCAGTGTGGCGGTGCGGGCCGACTTTGACTACGCCCATGCCGTGCGCCAGGGCTCGCGGTTGCGGGTCGCCACCAAGTACGTGGCTATTGCGCGCGAGTTCTTTGCCACCAAGGGCGTGCACGTGGACCTGATCAAGCTCTACGGCAGTATGGAGCTCGCGCCGCTGGTGGGGCTGTCGGACGCCATCGTCGATCTGGTCAGCACTGGCAACACCCTGCGTGCCAACCGGCTGGTCGAGGTGGAGCACATCATGGACATCAGCGCCCGCTTGGTGGTGAA
>RFWA01000142.1 GCA_009922295.1 Betaproteobacteria bacterium | reverse complement strand
TGGGTGAACGGACCCGGGTCGCGGTAGTCGCCGGGGGCCTGGTCCCGCCGCACCTTCAGGGTGGTGAACATGCCGCCCATCTCCAGCGCACCAAAGGGGCCGGTGCCGGTCATCATGGGCAGGGTGTTGTCGGGCAGGGGCATCTCCATCTCGCCCATGTCGGCCATGCCGCGCTCGCCCATCACCATGTAGTCGGGGAGTAGCTTCTGGATTTTTTTCACCAGACCCACGTGATCGACCCCGATCAGGGTGGGCACAGCGTGGCCCATGGCGTTCATGGTGTGGTGGCTCTTATGGCAGTGCAGGGCCCAGTCGCCTTCTTCGTCGGCCACAAACTCCAACTGGCGCATCTGGCCCACCGCCACATCGACGGTGACCTCTGGGCAGCGCGCCGCCAGCGGCCAGGGCCCGCCGTCGCTGCCGGTGATCTCGAACTCATGCCCGTGCAGGTGGATCGGATGGTTGGTCATGGTCAGGTTGCCCACCCGCAGCCGTACCCGGTCGCCGAGCCTCACATTGAGCGAGTCGATACCTGGAAAGGCCCGGCTGTTCCAAGTCCACAGGTTGAATTCCAGCATGGTGTTGACCTTGGGCGTGCTCGCACCCGGCTCGATGTCGTAGGCATTGAGCAGAAAGCAGAAGTCGCGGTCTACCTCGCTGATCAGCGGGTGCGGCTCCTTGGGGTGGGTCACCCAGAAGCCCATCATGCCCATGGCCATCTGCGTCATCTCATCGGCATGCGGGTGGTACATGAAGGTGCCGGGCCGGCGCGCTACAAATTCGTAGACAAAGGTCTTGCCGACCGGAATCTGCGGCTGTGTCATGCCGCCCACGCCGTCCATGCCATTGGGCAGGCGTTGGCCGTGCCAGTGGATGGTGGTGTGCTCGGGCAACTTGTTGGTGACAAACACCCGCACCCGGTCGCCCTCGACCACTTCGATCGTTGGTCCCGGGCTTTGCCCGTTATAGCCCCATAAGGTGGCCTGCATACCGGGTGCGATCTCGCGCACCACCGGCTCAGCCACCAGATGAAATTCCTTCACGCCATCCTTCATGCGCCAGGGCGCGGTCCAGCCGTTGAGCGTGACCACCGGCCGGTAAGGCCGGCCCGTGGTGGGGGCCAGTGGCGGTGCCGTAGCGGCGCCGCGCATGATGACCGGCTCGGGCAGCGCCGCCAGTGCCCCCCGGCTGACGCTGGCCACGGCCACTGCTGCCGTGGAGACAGCGGCGCTGGTAAAAAAATGTCGTCGTTGCATTGTGCTGTCCGTCGTCAAAGGTCAAAGGTCAAAGTTCAATGGGCCGGTTGGGCACTGGCGCCCTGCGCCGGGCCAGCGGCTTCTGCTGAAAAATCAATGTCCAGGCCAGCTAGTACGCCTTGCAGGTCGGTATGGGCCAGCCAGAAATCGCGTTGGGCCAGCAGGGCGGCGTTCACACTGCGGATGCGGGCGCCAGCGCTGGCCAGCAGGTCCCAGGTGCTGAGCAGCATGCCGTTGTAGCGCGCCTGGGTTTCCTCCTGCAATGTGGTTCGCCTCATCACGACGTCGTCGCGCTGATGGCGTGCCAGGTCGTAGGCCGAGCGGTAGCGCCCATAGGCTTCCCGGGCGCGGCTGCGCGTGCTGCTGGTGAGTGTGTCGGCCTCGGCCAGGGCGCTGATGGCATCCTCCAGGGCGTGGCGCAGGGCATTTTGGCGCTTGTCGATCACTGGCGCCTGGGTGAGCAAGGTGGCCAGTGCCGCGGTGTCGTCCTGGGCCGGGTCGCGCCAGGTCGGTGTGATGCCCGCGGCCAGGGCCTGCCAATCGGCCAGGCTCTTGGTGCTGACTGCGGCACGCTGCCGCTCGGCGTGGGCCTGCGCCAAGGCGGTGGGCAGGTGTTGGCGCAGGGCGGCTTCCTCCAGCCCCTGCGCTGCCATGGGCGAGGCTGGTAAGTCGGGCAGCCTGGTCGGCAGGCCGAACTTGGCGGTCTCGCCCCACAAGCCGAGCAGGCGTACCAGTCGTTCCCGGGTGCTCAAAGCCTGCTGCCGCGCTGCGGCAAGCGCCGTGGCCGCGTCTGATTTCAGTAGCTGGGTCTGGACGCGCTGCATCTGGCTCCAATTGCCCACGGCAGCCATGCGCTGTGCCAATTCGGCGCCGGCTTCAGCCGCCTCCAGCGCGTCCTGTAGGTAGGCCGCGCTTTGGTTCGCCGCCACGGCCTCGACCCAGGCACGACTGACCTGGTGGCTGAGTTGCGCCACTTGCGCGTTGATTCGCGCAGTTTCCAGCGTATTGAGGGCCGGGCCCAACCATAAATCTGGACGCTGCCGCAGGGCCGTTGTGGTGGCTTGGCGCAGGTTCAGAACAGGCCCAGCCGCACCGCTTGCTTGGCCTGCCACCTGGGCTTGGGCAGCCTCTTGGGCCAGGATGTCGGCATGACCACGCTGGTGCTGGCCTACGGCAGCATTGGCGCGACGCCAGGCTTGGCCCTCAGGCTCGGTGACGCTGGATTGCGCCCACCCTGTAACTTGGAAACAAGCCCAGGCACAGGCCAGGGCAATTTTGACTTTCATTGGAATCTCCTGAGTGACGGGTGCCGAGGTCAAACTTCGGCGTCGTACGCATCGGCGAGGCTGGCAACCCGTCATTCAGACGTGGCTGTGCTCGCGAGTTCAGGAAATGGGCGGTTTGATCTTCGGCGTGGCGGTAACGCTGGCGAATGGCGTCGCCTTGTTTTGGAAGGGCGCTTGGGGCAGGGCCGGGGCCACTACCAAGTGCCACTCCGGGAGTAAAGCCGGTGTCTGGCAGCAACTGGCGTAAGTCTCGCAGTTCTGGCAGTGGGTGTCTGCCAGGCCCTGTTCATTCGTGCGTGTCGGGCTGGCAGCAAACTGACTGGGGGGTTGCGACAGTGCTACCTGACCCTGGGCCCCGGTTTGCGGCGGGTTGACCAACAATGCGGGCGTTGCGGGCGTGTGGGCACAGGCCCACGCACCCAGTGAGAGCAGACTCAATGCGAGAGCGACGAACAGAGAGCGAAGGGCGGCGGTGATCACAGTGCCGCTACTGTACAGCAGTGGGCTAGGCGCGATTTGCCGATGGACAAGAAACCAGATCAGTGGGCGAGGATCTTGGACAAGAAGTCGCGTGTGCGATCGCTTTTTGGATGGTTGAAGAACTCGTCGGGCGTGTTTTCTTCAACAATTTGTCCGTGGTCCATGAAGATCACCCGGTCGGCCACCGAGCGGGCAAAGCCCATCTCATGCGTCACGCACAGCATGGTGATGCCTTGATGCGCCAACTCTTTCATGACGTCGAGCACTTCATTGATCATTTCCGGGTCGAGCGCGGAGGTGGGCTCGTCAAACAGCATGATCTTGGGCGTCAGGCACAGGGCGCGGGCAATGGCCACACGCTGCTGCTGGCCGCCAGACAGTTGCAAGGGGTACTTGCTGGCCTGTTCGGTGATCTGCACCCGTTGCAACTGCTGCATGGCCCGCTCTTCGGCTTCTTTTTTGGGAACGCCGCTCACCCACATGGGCGCGAGTGTGAGGTTTTCCAAAACGGTGAGGTGCGGGAACAGGTTGAACTGCTGAAACACCATGCCCACGCTTTTGCGTATGGCGTTGACAGCTTTTATGTCGTCACTGAGCTCGGTGCCGTCCACCACCAGTTTGCCTTCTTGGTGCTCCTCAAGCCGGTTAATGCATCGGATCAGGGTTGATTTGCCCGAGCCCGAGGGCCCGCAGATCACGATGCGCTCACCTTTGGCTACCCGTAGGTTGATGTCGCGAAGCACATGGAAATCACCAAACCACTTGTTGACGGCTGCGAATTCAATGATGGGAGATTCTGTAGTCATTGTTTAGATCGTCTGGAAAAATTATTGGCGGCGGGTGCCGGTGTTGAGGTGACGCTCGATCCACAAGCTGTAGCGCGACATGGCATAACAGAACACAAAGTAGATGGCGGCCACAAACAATTGACCTTCAAAGAAGAACTTGCGCCAGTCGGCGTCGCCCAAAGCGAGCTGTAACGCCCCGGTCAGGTCGTACAGGCTCACGATGGTGACCAGTGACGTGTCCTTGAAGGCGCCAATGAAGGTGTTCATGGTGGCGGGCACCACCAGGCGCAAGGCCTGAGGCAGCACCACCTTGAAGGTGGTTTGCCAGTAACCAAGCCCGAGCGACTGCGCGGCTTCGACCTGGCCCTTGGGCAAGGCCTGCAGGCCGCCCCGCACCACCTCGGCCAGGTAAGCGGCGGTAAAGAGGGTCATGCCGATGAGCACCCGCACCAGAACATCGATGGTGCTGCCTTGCGGCATGAACAACGGCAGCATGAAAGAGGCCATGAACAGCACTGAGATGAGCGGCACGCCCCGAATCAGTTCCACGTACAGCACGCAAATGGTGCGTATGCCGGCCATTTTGGACTGTCGTCCCAAAGCCACCAAAATGGCCAGCGGGAAGGCGATCAGCAGACTGATCGTGGACAGCATGACGGTCAGGGGGAAGCCGCCCCAGCGCGAGGTCTCCACCGGCACCAAGCCAAAGCGCCCGCCCATCATCAGCACGAAAAACGCACCAAGAACCAGGGCCCACAGGCCGATGAGCCAGCCGCGCCAGAAGGGCCGGTAGCAACTGGCGGCAATCGCGCCGATCATCAGGGCGCAGGCCACCATCGGCCGCCACTGTTGCTCATACGGGTAGCGCCCGAAAAATATCAGCCGGTATTTGCGGCGCGGCAGGCGGCATTGTCCGGGCCGAACACGGCATTGAGCAATCCCCATTGCACCATGGGAGGCACCGCCAGGGCCAGCAGCGTCAGTATCAGCAGGGTGATCAGCACATTGGTCCAGCCGTCGAGCAGGTTGCGCTGTATCCACGGCAGCAAACCGCCCACCGGTCGAGGGGGCGGCCGGCTGGCGACGGTTTGAAAGACATAAGGCTGTTGGGACATGGCGAGACTTCAGCGCTCTTTGAGCAGCGAGCGACGGTTGTACGCGTTCATGAACCAGGAGGTCAGCAAGGACAGCGTCAGGTAGCAGGCCATGATGATGGCGATGCACTCGATGGCACGGCCGGTTTGGTTCAAGGACGTGGTGGAGATCGACACCAGATCGGGGTAGCCCACGGCCACCGCCAAGGATGAGTTTTTGGTCAGGTTGAGGAACTGGCTGGTCACCGGCGGGATGATTACCCGCAGTGCCTGCGGCAGCAGCACCAGCCGCACTTCCTTGCCCCGCGACAGACCGAGCGCCGCGCTGGCCTCGTGTTGGCCAAAGGGCACGGCCTGGATGCCGCCGCGAACGATCTCCGCAATGTAGGCGGCGGTGTAGATGGTCAGCCCAACCAGCACCGTCATGTACTCGGGCGTGACCGAGCCACCGCCCACGACGTTGAGCTCGGATTTTTCGGGGATGTCCAGTGCGGCAGGGCTTCCGCCAGCCAGCCAACCCAAGAGACCCATGCCGATGATTAGCAACAGGCCAGGTAGCCAGACGGGACGCGATCGGCCAGTGGTTTCAAAATGCTGGCGGGTCTGACGACCCCACCACCAGGCACCGAGCAGGCCAAGGGCCAAGCCGGCCACCGTGAAGACATGGTTGTCAGCCCAGACCGGGATGGGGAACTGCAGGCCGTTTTTACTGAAAAAGACGCCGGGCAGCGGCCGCAGTGCCTCTTCAATCGTGGGCAGGGTCTCGGTCAGTATGAAATACCAGATGAACAGTTGCAACAGCAGCGGCACATTTCTGAAGAATTCGACATAGGCGCCACAGAGCGAGCGCAAAAGGACGTTGCGCGACAGTCGGCCAATGCCGATCAGGGTGCCGAGCAGGGTGGCGAGCACAATGCCCACCACAGCGACGCGCAGGGTGTTGGACAGCCCAACAGCAAACGCCTTGCCATAGCTTTCTGCGGAGTCAAACGGAACAATACTTTCGCCGATGCCGAAACCGGCCGGCTGCGTGATGAAGTCAAAGCCACTCTTGATCCCGCGCAAACGCATGTTGTCAAGCGTGTTGCCAAGCAGGTAGTAGCCGGCGCTGAAGACCAGCGCCAGCGCCACCACCTGGTACAGCACACTGCGAAGTGCTTGGCTTCGCCACGACCAATCCCGCTTTTTAGGCGGGGCTGGCCGGGCGGGCTTCATGCCCGTTGGGTTCAACGCACTGGCGGGGCGTAGATCAGTCCGCCCTTGCTCCAGAGGTTATTGGCGCCACGCGGCAGCTTCAGAGTCGAATTCGGCCCGAGGTTACGCTCAAACATTTCGCCGTAATTGCCCACGGCCTTGATCGCGCGATACGCCCACTCCTTGTCCAGACCCAACAGCTTGCCGGTGTCTTCCGAGGTGCCCAGAATACGTTGCACGACCGGGTCGGTGCTGGATTTCATCTGGTCCACATTGGCCTGGGTGATGCCATATTC
>RFWA01000141.1 GCA_009922295.1 Betaproteobacteria bacterium | reverse complement strand
ACTTGCCGCGCCCCATGGCCAGGGCAATCTTGGGCAGCTGGGTGGTCTTGCCGGAGCCAGTTTCACCGCAGACGATGATCACCTGGTGTTGCGCCATCGCCGCCATGATCTCGTCACGCCGGGCTGAGACCGGCAGGGATTCAGGGAACTCGATGGTCAGCGCTGGCATCCCTCGCATTATCCATGACCACACACCATCACACATTCACATGTTCACGTGCTACACTGATATCTCATTTGACGGGGAATGCGAATGTCCAATTTGACGATTTCAGTCGATGACGAGTTGATCCGGCAGGCCCGTATCCGGGCCATCGAGCAGGGCACGTCGGTCAGCGCCAAGGTGCGGGAGTTTCTGGCCCAGTACGCGCGCGGCGACCAGCCGGTTCCCGCCGCGACAGTGGCCGAGCCGCCCATGCTGCCCGTGTTTGATGGCGGCAGCGGATTAATGACAGGCGTCGAGCCTGGCAGCAACAAGGCCCTGTGGCAGGCCGCTGACGCATGACGCCCGACGTCAATGTGCTGGTGGCCGCCTCGCGTGCTGACCACCCTCACCATCAACCTGCCCTTCGCTGGTTGCGTCAGGCCATGGCGCAGGCGGCCGCACAGGCAGGCCAAGCCGAGCTGGGCTTGCTCAGCACCGTGGTCGCGAGTTTTTTGCGCCTGGTAACGCACCCCAAGGTATTTGCTATCCCCACCCCGGCGGCCGACGCCGTGGCCTTTGTCGATGCCTTGCTGCGCGCAAACGGTGTGCGGATGCTGACTGTGAAGGACGAATGGCCGCGCCTGCGCGCCCTGTGCCTGGCGCAAAAACTCAGCGGCAATGACCTGCCGGATGCCTGGATCGCCGCCTGCGTGGTCCAGACCCGTGAGACACTGGCCACCTTCGATCGGGATTTTCTCCGTCTGTTGGAACCCAAACACCTTTTGCTGCTGCGCCCTGAGCCATGACCTCCGTCTTCAACTTCACTTTCGTGCCCTGGTTCCGCTCGGTCGCACCCTACATCCACAAGTTCCGCAACCAGACCTTTGTGGTGGGCATTGCCGGTGAGGCCATCGCCGCCGGCAAGCTGCAGCACCTGGCGCAAGACCTGGCCATGATCCAGAGCATGGGCGTCAAAATTGTGCTGGTGCATGGGTTTCGGCCCCAAGTCAATGAGCAACTCAAGGCCAAGGGCCACACACCGCGCTACTCGCACGGCTTGCGCATCACCGACGAGGTGGCGCTGGACTGCGCCCAGGAGGCGGCCGGGCAATTGCGTTACGAGATCGAGGCGGCTTTCAGCCAGGGCCTGCCCAACACGCCCATGGCCGGCTCCACGGTGCGGGTGATTTCTGGCAACTTCCTCACGGCGCGCCCGGTCGGCATTGTGGACGGGGTGGACTTTCAGCATTCCGGCCTGGTGCGAAAGGTGGACACGGCCGGCATCATGCGCACACTGGACATGGGCGCCATGGTGCTGCTATCGCCATTTGGCTTTTCGCCGACGGGGGAAGCCTTCAACCTGACCATGGAAGAGGTTGCCACCTCAGTCGCCACCGCGCTGCAGGCTGACAAGTTGATCTTTTTGACCGAGGTGCCCGGCATTCGCATGCGCCCGACCGAGCCCGAGGGTGAAGACAACCCGGTAGATACCGAGCTGCCATTAGCCCAGGCCGAGCAATTGCTTGTAGCCCTGCCTGCGGCTAACCAGCCCACTGACACGGCGTTTTACCTGCAGCACTGCGTCAAGGCCTGCAAGAGCGGGGTGGAGCGCAGCCACATCATCCCGTTTGCGGTGGACGGCGCCATTTTGCTGGAGGTGTATGTGCACGATGGCATCGGCACCATGGTGGTCGATGAAAAGCTGGAAAGCCTGCGCGAGGCCACGGTTGACGACGTTGGCGGCATCCTGCAACTGATCGAACCCTTTGAAAAAGACGGCACCCTGGTCAAACGAAGCCGCACCGAAATCGAGCGCGACGTGGGCAACTACACGGTGATTGAGCACGACGGCGTGATCTTTGCCTGCGCCGCGCTGTACACCTACCCGGAGGGACGCACTGCGGAAATGGCCGCCCTCACGGTCTCGCCGCAGGTACAGGGCCAGGGCGATGGCGAGCGCATCCTCAAACGCATCGAGCAACGCGCGCGCGCCGCAGGGCTGGACAGCATCTTTGTCTTGACCACTCGGACCACACATTGGTTTCTCAAGCGCGGCTTTGTGCTGGTGGACCCTGACTGGCTGCCCGACGCCCGCAAGCGCAAGTACAACTGGGACCGTAAGAGCCAGGTACTGGTCAAAAAATTAGGCTAAGCCCAGTACAGAATCACAGGATATGAAACAGGCATGAGCTCTCTCAATTTCATCGGTGGCGAAAAAGGTGGCGTAGGCAAATCGGTGGCCGCCCGCGTCCTGGCGCAATACTTCATCGATCGCAAAAAACCCTTCACCGGCTTCGACACCGACCGTTCGCACAGACAGACAAAATGCAAGTTTTTGGTCTGCCATTAACGACCGCAGCAGGCCGGACTGCCTGGGTATGCTCGAGCGACAGCGAGTTAAAACCTGTCTGCGCAACGCCTACGCCAGCTTCGACACACTGCCTCTGTAGGCTAGCGAAAGCGGCGTTTGGACTGCAAAAGCTGGGTTAGTGCCAGCAGGGCAATGCCGCAAAAGCACAGAAATGACCAGTTGGCGATAGAGCCGCCCAGAAAGGTCCAGTCCACCTTGCTGCAGTCGCCACCGCCCTTGAAGATCATGGGAATGGCACGCTGCAGGGGAAATGTTTCGATCATGCCGTAGAAATCTCGTCCACAGCTGACGACTTCAGGCGGGTACCACTGCAACCAGCTTTGCCTGGCCGCGACATAGGCGCCAAATACGGCCGTCAAGAACAGGACGATACTGGCACCAAGATGCAAGCCTTTTCGGCCTGTAGCCCCCGCCAGTGCTGCAACCAGTGCTATTAAAATAAGAGCGTATCGCTGCACGATGCACATGGGACAGGGCACCAGCCCTACGCCGTGCTGCAGATAAAGCCCGAATCCCAGCATCACCACACACCCAGCACTGAGCAATGCAAAGACCTGTCGCGGCGCCCGGTCAAGCCAAACGACCAGCCATGACAGCATGGTGCGTCAGCTGTTGGCTTCGTCCAGCGCCTTGCAGGAAGGTGCGCAGACGGCCTGGGACTTGCCAAGTATTTTCCGTGAGCTTAATTGGGAACGGGGGCGATGTTTACCGCACAAAAAGCACGACATCGTAGCCGCCCCAAATGAGGTTGCCGCAGTGAACGGGGAACCCGATACCTTGGACTTATAACGCAGCCCGTCGGCCACCATTGTCGTTTTTGTGTCAACTTTTGCCATATTCTCAATTTTACTTCTAATGCAGCCCGAGCGTGCAAGAAAAAAAACCATACCCGACCCTGCCATGGCAACGGCCACTTAAAGCTTGCTAAAGTCTCCCCCTCACAAGACATTGTTCAAAGGTCATACATGGCACGCACCGTCAACTGCATCAAGCTCGGCAAGGAAGCCGATGGGCTCGATTTTCCGCCCTACCCTGGCGAGTTGGGCAAACGCATTTGGGAGGGCGTCAGTAAAGAGGCCTGGGCAGCCTGGCTCAAGCATCAGACCATGCTGGTCAATGAAAACCGGCTGAACCTGGCTGATGCGCGCGCCCGTCAGTACCTGGCCCGTCAAATGGAAAATCACTTTTTTGGCGATGGCGCTGACGCCGCCCAGGGTTACACGCCGCCCGCAGCCTGAAGGTATCCAGGCGCATGGCTGAACCCGACGCCAGCGCCTTTTTTCTGGCGGCGGGGCTTCCTGCGGCCTGGGCCAATCAAAGCGCTTGGCGCTGCCTGGACACCGCGTTTGGTAATGGCCAGCAGTTTTTGAGGGTCTGGAACGCTTGGCGTCAGGACCACAACCATCCGCGGATCCTGCACTATGTTGGGCTCTGCACTGAAGCCCCACAACTAGACGACCTGCATCAGGCGGCAACGTCGCAGCCCGACCTGAGCGGGCTGGTTAAATTGCTGGTGAATCAATGCCAGACCCTTGGTCCAGGCTTTCACCGCCTCAGTTTCGAGGGTGGAAATCTGCTGCTGACGCTGTGCATTGGCGACTTATCCAAGTTGCTGCGCCAGCAACGCTTCCAGGCGGACACGCTGTTGCTTGACCCCGACCCAGCGCAAGACACAACCGACGGCCGCTGGGACCTGTGGCGGGTCAAGGCTCTGGCACGGCTGGCGCGTCGTGGTTCAGGTCTGGCCCTGCGCAGCCACACGGGCGGGCTGCTGCGTCCAATTCTGCAGCAGTGCGGCTTTGTGCTGCCAGCCCCCCTGGCGGCTGAGCGTGCTGAAGTGATCCGCGTCGAGTTTCAACCGGCCTGGCAGCTCAAAAACAGCCGCGTTGACGCCGTGGTTCCGGCGGTGCCGGTCACTCGCTGCGTGGTGGTGGGTGCCGGTCTGGCCGGCGCCAGTGTTGCTGCGGCATTGGCCAGGCGCGGCTGGCAAGTCTTGGTTCTGGATAAGGCTGCCACCCCGGCCCAGGGTGCCTCTGGCTTGCCGGCTGGGCTGGTGGTGCCGCATGTATCGGTAGACGACTGCAGCCTGTCGCGTCTGTCGCGCAGTGGCGTGCGCATGGTGCTGCAGCAGGCGCAAGCCCTTTTACGGTCTGGCGCGGACTGGGATTACAGCGGTGTGCTTCAGCGCTTTCCGGGCAGCGAAGGCGACGCGCCGGAGCCTCCACCTCTGTGGCACACCCAGGCCGGCTGGATGAAGCCGGCAGTCCTTGTGCAGGCCTGGCTGGCGCAGCCCGGTGTGCGTTTTCAAGGGGACAGCGCCGTCGGTGGCCTCAAGCGGCAGGATGGCCTCTGGCAGGTACTGGGCGATGGCGGGCAGGTGCTAGCCGTAGCTGAACGGGTGGTCTTGGCGAATGCCCACGGCGTTTTGCCTCTACTGGCCGGCGACAGCAACGCGGTGAACAGCTCGAACCCGGTCACGGACTGGCCCGTCCTGCGGACCGTGCATGGACAAGTCACCTGGGCCCTTCACGCCGACTCACCGCCGGCCGCGCTGGCCGCACTGCCGGCTTTCCCGGTCAATGGCGCTGGCAGCCTGTTGCCGCATGTGCCACTGAAGGAAGGCATGGCCTGGCTGGCCGGCGCCACATATCAGCCCGACGACGAACCTGAACCTGGCGCACAGTCGCATCACGCGGCCAACCTTACGCGGATGGCACGGCTGCTGCCAGACCTGGCCGCGCCACTGGCGACGATGCTTGCCACCAGTGAATTGCAGGCCTGGCGAGGCAGCCGCTGCGTCAGTGCTGACCGACTGCCGCTGCTTGGTCCCTTGACTGGCGGCGCCGATCAGGGGCTGTGGCTGTGCGCCGCGATGGGCTCGCGCGGTCTCAGCCTGGCGGTGCTGTGCGCGGAGATGCTGGCCGCACGTTGGGGCGCTGAACCACTGCCCGTAGAAGCCGCTCTGGCACGCTCCCTGGATACCGGCAGGGGCCGGTCTAACGCTCCTTGAGATAAGGCTTGCCCAAGGCCTGCGGCGCCACAGCCGAGCCAATGAAACCGGCCAACAGCACCACCGTCATCACATAGGGCAGGGCCTGAATCAACTGCACTGGCACCTCGCCCACGCCAGCCAGTTGCACCCCTTGCAGGCGAATCGCCACCGCATCCATAAAGCCGAACAAGAGGCACGCCCACAGGGCTTTGACCGGGTGCCAGCGACCAAAAATCAGGGCGGCCAGCGCCATAAAGCCGCGCCCGGCCGTCATGTTTTGGGAAAAGGAAGCGTTTTGTGCCAGCACCAGGTAACTGCCGGCCAGGCCGCACAACACGCCGTTCATGGTCAGCGCGGCGTAGCGCAGCCGCTGGACGGACACACCGGCAGCGTCCACCATGTGTGGGTTCTCGCCCACGGCGCGCAGGCGCAGACCAAACCGCGTGCGAAACAACAGCCACCAGACCACTGGCACCAGGGCAAAGGCCAGGTACACCAGAGCGTTATGGCCCAACAGACCGGGACCGATCACCGCACCGACAAGGCCGAGGCCCTGGACCGACTCCGCCAACTGCGGCATCAGTGGCCCGATGCGCACCGCGGCCGTCACGGGTGGCGTCTGGCCACCTTGAGAAAACCACGCAGCCCCCAGCACCACAGTCAGACCGGCCGCGATGATGTTGGTCGCCACCCCTGACACCACCTGATCGCCACGGTGACTCACACAGGCCAGGCCGTGCAGCCACGACATGGCTGTTGCCACTACGACCGCCAGCAGCAGCGCCACTGCAGTGGAGCCATAAACGGCGCCCCCAGCCCCGGCGGCAAAGGCCGCAAACAGCATCTTGCCCTCAAGTCCCAGGTCGACAACGCCAGAGCGTTCAGCCAACAAGCCTGCCAAGGCGCACAACACCAGAGGCGTGGCCATGCGCAAGGTGGAGGCC